>NZ_CP125377.1:600000-875000 GCF_034008315.1 Pseudomonas sp. P8_241
CAATCATGGTGCGTCTCCGATAATCAGGCTGACATTGTTGCCCCCAAAGGCAAAGGAATTGCTCATCAGGTAGCGTGGAGCAATGGACGCCAGGCGAGCGGCCGGGGTCACCCAATTCAGCGCGGGTAACTGGGGGTCCGGTTGGCCATCCCAGACATGCGGTGGCAGGGCATGATCGACATTGACCGGGCTCAGGCTCAACCAGCAGAACGCGGCCTCCAGGGCACCCGCGGCGCCGAGGGTGTGGCCGGTCATGGGTTTAGTGGAAGAACAGGGTACGCCTTCAGGGAAGAGCGTCGCGACAGCCTGGCTTTCCATGGCGTCGTTGTGCTGGGTGGCCGTGCCGTGAAGGTTCAGGTAATTGATCTGCTGCGGGTTCAGGTGCGCACGGCTCAAGGCTTTGTTCATGGCCTGCAAGGCGCCACGGCCGGTGGGCTCGGGGGCGGAAATGTGGTGTGCATCGGAACTGGCGCCGCTGCCGAGCAAGGCTATCGATGGAGCGTTGTCCGCCTGTCGGCTCATCACAAACAACGCAGCTGCCTCACCGATGTTGATGCCGTTGCGGTTCACCGAGAACGGATTGCAGCGTTGCCCCGAGACCGCTTCCAGTGCCGAAAAACCATTGAGCGTCAGCTTGCACAGGGTATCGACACCTCCGCACAACACCGCATCGCACACGCCCAGATCCAGTAGGCGCTGGGCGCTCATCAATGCACGGGCGCTGGAGGTGCATGCCGTGGAAATGACGTAGGCCGGACCGCTCAGTTGCAGCCAGTCGGCGAGAAAATTCGCCGGGGCCGCGAGTTCCTGCTGCTGGTAGTCATATTCGGCGGGGAAGTGCTTTTCGCGGATGTAATGGGTCAGGCCCTGGCTGGCCTCGTCGATACCCGAGGTGCTGGTGCCCAGCACCACACCGACACGGTGGCGACCGTAGGTCTGGATCACGCTATCGATGTCCTGACGGATTTGCAGCGCAGCTTCCAGCAACAGCTGATTGTTGCGGCTACGATGCAGCGACATGTCGTCTGGAATCGCCGCCAACTCACCGCGGACTGCACCGACCGGCAATGACCGCTCGCGTACCCGCACAGCGTCGTCGACCATGCCGGAGCAATCGCCAGCAAACAGGTTTCGGGTGACTTCCTGTTTGTCGCGACCCAGGGCGCAGACCACCCCGAGGGCATTGAGGTAGGCGGTCATGGCGCGTCACCACTCAGTGGAGTGACTTGGTAGGTCGGACCTTTCGGTAGCTGCAATTGAAAATTCTGTGGTTGTGTGTAGCGGATGTCCCAGCGTTCGGGGAGGGACCGTTGTGTGCCGTGCTGCCAGGCCCCAGGATAGTTGGCGACGAGTTCATCTTTGGGCGTCAGCGCAAACAGCAACGCGGCGAACAGCTCCCGGGCTTGCGGATTGGGTGGCAAAAAACCATCGGATTGCCAGTGTTTATCGATCAGTTTCTGGCGTGCTTGGGGAATGCCCAACAGGTCCATCATCGACCAGCGAATGCCTTGGTCTTCACGCTGGATCACCAGCACCCAATCCTGGCGCTGGTCATCCTGCAAGCGCTGGATGTGCAGTTGCATTGGAAGCGCAAGATTGGGGTTTTGCTCGGGCAGCGGAGCGCGACTGGCGCAAGCACTCAGCAACAGGGCAGCGGCCACTGGCAGCAATCGCACAAAGCCTGCTGGCCAACGGGCTTGGCTCCCGGAGCGGCCCTGGCTGTCGCTGAAGACGCTCATGTCGCCTCTCTTGCACAGAGTTCTGAAATGACCTTCAACCGTCGCTTGGCTTCGCTGACGAACGGGTTGCGTTCGTCCCAGGCATATCCGGCGAGAATGGAGCAGATCATCCGGCGGATTTCCGGCGAGCCGCCCTCGTGGTAGATGACGTCCTGGAAGGTCCCGGTGTACCAGCCTTCGACGTAGCAGCGGAAGGTGTCGACGCCGCGCTTGAGTGGATCGGCGAATTCGCTCTGCCAGTCGACGCAATCACCTTGCAGCTGGCGGTGCAGCACAGCGGCGGCCATGCTGGCCGAACGCATGGCGATGGTGACGCCGGAGGAGAAGACCGGGTCAAGGAACTCCGCCGCATTGCCCAGCAGGGCAAAACCGGGACCGTGCAAGGATTTGACGTTGGCTGAATAACCGCCAATGGTCCGGGCTTCGGTGTCCCACACGGCGTTGCCCATCACGCCGGCCAGGCTTGGCGTTTCGGCGATGAATCCGCGCAGGCAGTCGTCCAGGTTGTCGGTGCGACCTTCAAAGTGTTCCTGGGCGGCGACCACACCGACCGAACTGCGTCCATTGCTGAACGGAATGGTCCAGAACCAGACATCGCGTTTTGTCGGGTGGGTTGTAATGAGAATCTTGGTCCGGTCGAAATTCGGGTTGTCGATGCAGTCTTCGACGTGGGTGAACACGGCTTGGCGCACCGGGAAGTTGGACGGCGCCTCAAGGTCGAGCAAACGTGGCAGGACGCGCCCGTAGCCGCTGGCATCGAGCATGAACTCGACTTCGATGCGGTATTGGCTGCCGTCTTCGCGGCGTACGTCGAGTTGCGGCTTGGCCCCACTGACATCGACGCCGACGATGGACTCGCCGTAGCGAATCTCCACGCCTTGCAGCGCGGCCTGATCGGCCAGCAACTTGTCGAAATCCGCACGCTGAACCTGGAACGTCGTTGGTTTGCCTTGCGTAAAGGTGTCGCCAAAATCGAACGCGCTGTAGCGCTCGCCCCAGGCAAACGCGGCACCGGTTTTCACCTGGAAACCGGCGGCGTTGACGGCGTCGAGCATGCCCGCTTCTTCGACGAAATCCAGGCAGTGGGCCAACAGGCTCTCACCGATGGAAAAACGCGGAAAATGCTGACGCTCGATCACCAGCACATCGTGCCCTTTGCGTTTGAGCAGCGCGGCGGCGATGGCGCCGGAAGGGCCAGCACCGATCACTACGACCTGGCGGCGTTGCATTTCAACGGTTGGCATGAGGGCTCCTTGCCGGCGCGGCGGCTTTCAACGGGATTCGGTGCATGCCGGTCAAGGCCGGCAGCAGTGTCGCAATCAGGCCCATCAGCATCAACGCGAAGTACAGCGGCGGACTGATGAGTTGTTGTTGGAGCAGCAGGTTGAGAAAGACTATTTCGCTCAAACCGCGAATGTTCAGTAACACACTTTCTCGCCAGCGACTGGCTCCGCTGAACGAGGCGCCGGCCCAGCCGAGGCCGAGCCAGTTGCCCAGCAGTTTGCTGCTGATCGGTAACAGCAGCAATGCCGCCAGTTGTATCCAGCCAAGACTGTCCATGGCGCTGTGCACGTTGATTTGCACGATGCCGAACGTAAGGATCAGCGGAATGGCGAAGTACGTCTGCAAACGGTTCATCCACAGCAGTGGAAAAGGCAATGTCAGCGGCGCTTTCAGTGCGGCCATGATCAGGACATAACCGATGCCGAAAATCAGTGCATTGAGCTTGAAGTGCTCGGCGACCACCAGCAACGCAAAAAAACATCCGCTGTAGAGCCACGCTTGACGCAGGCCCAGCAGGCGCAGCAGCACCGGCAGGCAAGCGCCGGCCAGCGGCAACAACAAACTGCTCAGGTGCAAGCTGCCTTGGGCGATGCCGAACACGGTCCAGCAGGCGAGGTCGATGAGGATCGCGGTTTGCACCAGTCGTCGGGTAGCGGCGGGCGGGTAATCGATGTGTTGCAGGTACAGATACAACACCGGAATGGCGGTAATGGCGAACAGCAGGCCGACCGCCAATGAACTGATCCAGGGTTGTGGCGGCAATAGCCAGATCGCCGTGGCCAGTCCGCAGGCAAACGGAATGCAGAAACTCGGCAGGGCGATCTTCAGGCTCTGGCGGTCCAGTTGCAGGTCGATCACATCGCTGAGGATGTAGCCCAGCAACAGGGCGAAGCTCAGGCTGTAGAGGTTCTTCAGCCAGTCCGCCGACACCAGCGCCGCGCCGCTCAGTTGCCATTGCGGTTCGATCCAGAAGTACATCAGCAGCGGCAGGCCAAGGGTCGCCAGGAGCAACTGGCTGACAATCGGAATCAGGCCGAAATGCCGACCGACGCGAGTCGCCACGGCGAACAACGCCAAGGCCATTGCCCAGAACACAATCACCATCACGCTGGCGTCTCCGCGACGGGCGCTGCATGCGGCTGGCGACCGGCCCAAGGCGCGAGCAGGAAACTGAAGACCAGGCCCAGGCTCACCGACAGCCCGAAGTTGCTCACCGCCGGGGTGCTCGACACCGCCAACAAACCGAACGACAGCCAGGTGGTCACTGCCGCCAGCAACGTACCCAGCAGGCTCACGGCGGCGCCGCCGATCTGTTCGCGCATGAGGATGGCGTAGTCGACGCTGATCGCCGTCACCAGCAGCAGGCCGAACAGGCTGAACAGGGTTAATGGCTGCCCCAGCCAACCGAGGCTGGCCAGGCTGCACAACGCCGCGAGCAGTGGCAGCGACACGATGCGCAGCGCGCCACCGAAACCGAACGGCAGGATCAGCACCAGCACGATCAGCACACAGGAGGCCAGTTTCAGTTCGGCGGCGCTGATCTGGGTGGCGGCGAAGACGCTGTTCAACTCGCCCAGCCGATCCACCAGCACCACCCCGGGCAAATCCTCAGCCTGGACTTGCAGCAACGTCGGGTTGCTCACGCCTTGCAGGCTGACGATTGCCGCAACGCCGTCATCGGTCGGCCCCAGCCACAAGGTGCGATAAGGCTCTGCCAATGGACCGGTGAGTGCTGTGTCGATGTCTTCGGTGGGCAGCGACTGCAACGTTGCCAATTCCGCCTGGAGCGCCTCGACCGGCACACCGACATCGAGCAATGGTTGCCAGTGCTGCGGCAGTTTGTTCAACGCATCGCGCACTTGCTGCTGTTCGTTCGGGGGGCTGACCAGCTGGTTGAGCGACAGATAACCTGGAAGTTTATCCAGACCGGTCAACTGATCCAGGCGTTCGCTCAGGGCGCTTGATCGCTCGAGCAACTGCTGCTGATTGGCGGCGCGCACCAGGAAGAACTGGCTGGTGGGTTGATAGCCGGTTATTTGCGCGATGCTCCGCGCTTCGTCGGTCAACGCCTGTGGCGCACTGATCCATTGGCGGATGTCGTTCCGGCTGTCGAGTTGTAGCAGGCCGCCAACGCAGAAGGCGATCAGCAGCGCCAGTAATACCGGTGTACTGACGTGCTTGAGCAGCGCTTCACGAGAGCTCAACAGATACTCGCAAACGCGTAACGGCCATTGGGCCGGGCGCAGCTCTACACCTTTGAGCAGCGCGGGCAGCAGGCATACCGCAGACAGATAGGCGCCGAGCAGACCGGCCGCGGAGAACACGGCAATCTGGGTCAATGCCGGGAACGGCGTCCAGGCCAGGGCCAGGTAGCCGATGGCGCTGGTGATCAGGCTCAGGGTCAACCCAGGCAAGGTCAGGCGCAGAGCCGGCCAACTGTGCCAGGGTTTCAGGCTCCAGCTCTTGGACAGGTAATGCAGCGGGTAATCGACGGCGACGCCGATCAGGCTTGAGCCCAATACCAGTGTCATGACGTGCATGTGGCCGAACAGTGCCACGCAGGCCACCGCTCCGAAAAGCATGCCAACCAGCACCGGAATGAATGCCAGCAACACGCGCCAACGTCGGAAAGCCAGCAGCAGCAACAGCAGGATCCCGACAGTGGCGCCACCGCCGACCCAGGTTATCTCTCGCGAAGCCTGTCGCTGTCCGCTGGCTGCGTACAGCAAACCGCTGGCGGCGAGCAGTTGCACGTCGGCCTGGGCGGCTTTTTCTCGGCTTTGCTGGAGCAGGTCGGCCACTCGCAGCGGAAGGTTCAGGTCGAAGGCATTGCCGGTGGTGAGTGCCCGCAGTAGCACCCAACTCTTGCCGTCGGCATCGGCGATCAAGGCGCCGCTGCCAATGTCGAGCTGTACCGAGCCGCGTTGTGGCTGGCTATTCTGGATGCGCCCGGTCAGGCCCAGCCAGTCATCCTGGCTCGGCACCAGGGTGAAACCGCTGAAGGGATCAAACAGCGCCTGCACCCGCTGCTGGATAAAAACGTCAGGGTGTTCGACCAGTTGCTGACGATCCTCGGTCGAGAGCATCGCCAGACGGCCTTGCAGCAATTGTGTGCGCAGTGCCGGAAGATCAGCCTGCAGGTTCCACTGGACCTTTTCGAACAGGCCACTGGCCTGCCACTGATCGCCCAGTTGCTGTGCCATGGCGATGGCTTTCTCACGACTGTTATGGCCAACCAGTAACAGCATCTGACGGTTCAACGGCTCTTGCATGCGTTGTTCGGCGCGCTGTTCCAATGCGTCCGGCGCCGTGCCCGGCACCAGTTCCATCAGGTTGGCCGACAGCGGCGCGGCGTCACGCCATTGCCAGCCGGCGAGCGCCAGCACCGCCAGCAGCAGGAGAAGAAACAGCCACGGCAGCTTGCGTTCACTCGGCAAAGTCATGTTGCTCCGCGTCGCTCAGGGGTTGGGTGCTGGTGCTGTCCTGCATGCGCAACAAGGTACTGTCGCCCTGGGTTTCGAGCAGTTCGATGCTGTGCACCAGATCGCTGCCGGCGATATTGATCTGATTGAACACTTGCTTGAGCAGCAGCGAGCGTGGCACCAGTGTCAATTGCCAGTTCTGTGCGTCGCCGCTCAGGGACAGTTCGAAATCTCGTTGCAGCCCACTGCTGTCGCCTTGCAGCACGGCGAGGAACAGACGGTTCTGCTCGGTGCCGGCGCTCTTGCCCGGCAGCATCTGCCAACCATGGACATCACGCCGGGCAATGCCTTGGGCGGTGATGCGGTAATCCTGTTGCAGCGGCGTTTTCAGCAGCCATAACAATCCGTGTTTTTTCGCCAGGACGAAGGTGCCCTTGCTGGTCAGCGGCTGGGGGAGGGCACGCAGGTGCTTTTCCTGGATGAAGTTGCCGTGGATGACATCGGGCCTGGCCAGTTGATCGCTCAGCTGTTGCAGGTCGAATGCGTGGGCCAGCCCAGGAATACCCAGCAACACGCAGAACACTGTAGGAGCGAGCTTGCTCGCGAAAGACCTGAGAGCGCCGCGCAGTGTCAGGTGCCCAGCGTCATCGTTAACGACCATCGCGAGCAAGCTTGCTCCTACAGGGGAACGGGGGGCGCAGAACTTCATGGCAGGGCCCTCTCAACCGCGTCAGTGAACACCTTGGGCGAAGCCAGTTGCATTTCGCGGCTGGAGATCTCGACGGCAACCTGGACCGAGACGGCACGGGTCAGGCGTTCGCCGGTGTTTTGGTCAGTGATCAGGTAATTGATCTTCAGCCTGTTTTCCCACTCCACCAGATTGGCGCGCACGTTGAGCTTCTGGCCGAATACGGCACCGCGCACGTAGCGTAATTGCAGGTCGATCACCGGCCAGGCGTAGCCCGAGTCGTTCATCGCCGTGTAGTTATGGCCGATTCGGTCCAGCAGCGCACACCGTGCGACTTCCAGGTATTTCACATAATGGCCGTGCCAGACCACGTGCATGCTGTCGACGTCGAAAAACGGCACGAGGATTTCCGTGTCGGTGTGAAGCACTCCCTTGCTACGCATGCAGCCTCCAGTGTTGTTCGGCGATACGTTGCAGGCACAGGCGCAATTCGCCTTCGAGCGCACGGTCTTCGATGACCGGCGGGAAATCTTTGCCCAAGGCCTCGTGCATGGCGGCGAGGGCGGGTGGCAGCGGTCGGGCGTCTTCGGCCTGACCGCGCAGCCAGACACCCTGATTGGCCGCCAGTAATGTTGCGGCAGCGACCTGTTCGGTCAGCTCCAGCACGCGGATGGCGTCGCGGGCAGCGATGGTGCCCATGCTCACCTTGTCCTGGTTGTGGCACTCGGTGGAGCGCGAGAACACGCTTGCCGGCATGGTGTTCTTCAACGCTTCGGCGGTCCAGGCACTGGTGCCGATCTGTACGGCTTTGAAGCCATGGTTAAGCATCGCCCGTTCGGCGCTGGCGCCGGACAGGTTGCTCGGCAAGCCGTGGTTGTAACGCTCGTCCACCAGCAGCGCGAGCTGCCGGTCCAGCAGATCGGCGACGTTGGCCACGAGGTTTTTCAGGCTGTCCATGGCGAACGCGATGTGCCCGCCGTAGAAGTGCCCACCGTGCAAAACCCGCTCGGCTTCGGCGTCGATGATCGGGTTGTCGTTGGCGCTGTTGAGTTCGATTTCAATGAACGAACGCAGCCAGTTCAGACTGTCGGCCAACACGCCGAGCACATGGGGTGCGCAACGCAGGGAGTAACGATCCTGTAGGCGGTGCAGTGGTGCGGTCGGTGCGTCGATGGCCAGATCCTTGCGCAACCAGGTGGCGACTTGCATCTGTCCCGGGTGCGGTTTGGCCGCGAACAGGCGCTCGTCGAAGTGCTCGGGATTGCCTTGCAGGGCGACCACGTTCAGCGCCGTTATACGTGTGGCCAGTTGAAGCAGATAATCGGCGCGGGCGAAAGCCAGGCAGGCGAGGCCGGTCATCACGGCGGTGCCGTTCATCAATGCCAGCGCTTCTTTCGGGCGCAGCACCAGCGGTTGCCAGCCGAGTTCGCGGTGCACATCGGCGGCTTGCCAGCGTTCGCCACGGAACATCACTTCGCGTTCGCCGGACAAGGTCGCGGCGACGTACGACAACGGCGTCAGATCGCCGCTGGCGCCCACCGAGCCTTCTTCCGGAATCAGCGGCAGAATGTCGTGTTCAAGGAACGCTTGCAGCCGCTCCAGCAGTTCCACGCGCACCCCGGACACGCCGTGGCACAGCGACTGCAAACGCGCCGCCAACACAGCGCGGGTGGCTTGCGCATCGAGCAACTTGCCCAGTCCGCAACCGTGAAAAGTGTACAGATGACGCGGCAGCGCCTCGACGTGATGCAGTGGCACCGCAACCACGCACGAATCGCCGTAGCCGGTGGTCACGCCATAGATCACACCTTCCTTGTCCAGCAGGGAATCAAGGAATCGCGCACCCTTGGCGATGCGCTCGCGGTACGCGGGATCGCTTTGCAACTGCGTTGGCACCTTGCGGTTGGCCAGGGCCAGCACATCTTCGATGCGCAAAGGGCGTTCGCCGAAGATTACCGGCTCAAGCGTTGGCGTCGTCATCGGTCTTCCAGAAAGGATAAAAGTTGAACCATTGTTGGGGCGCTTCGAGACAATAGTGGCTCAGGCGTTCGGCATAGCGCGAAGCCCACTGATGAATGACCTGCTCTCGGTCGCTGCGTTTCCAGATGATCGCCTGCGCGAACGGTTCTATCGTCAGGCGATAGCCACCGTCGGGCTTCTTCAGGCACATCAGCAGATTGACCGGGCATTTCAACAGACCGGCCAACAGCCACGGGCCCTGGGGGAATTTTGCCGGGTGACCGAGGAAGCCCACGGTTACGCTGCGCCCGCCATGCAAAGGCACGCGGTCGCCGGCAATCGCCAACCATTCGCCGCGCTCCAGGCGTTCGTGCAGTTGCAGCATGATGACCGGGTCCAGTTCGCTGACCTGAATCAGGCGCAAATGGGTCGCCCCGGCTTCGCCCAGCAAACGGTTGAACTGCTCGGCGTGCTTGGTGTGCACCAGTACGTTCATCGTGACCTTTTCACCGATCTCTGCCAGCGCACGGCAGACTTCCAGGTTGCCAAGGTGCGCGCCGACCAACATCTGCCCGCGTGTACCGCGCAACTGATTACGCAGGAGCGCCGGGTCGATGATTTCGATCTGCTCGATGCTCAACTTGCCGTTCCACACGTCAAGCTTGTCGAGCATGGAATCGGCGAAGGCCATGAACTGGCCGAACACGCGCCAATGGCTCGGCCGCAACTCTCTGCGACCGCTCCAGTCGGCGAGCCGTTGCTGGTATTGCCAGGCACTGTGGCGGGCGCTTCGTCCGAACAGGAAAAAGTACAAGACGATGCCGTACAGCAGCGGGCTCAACAGTCGGCGACCGAGGACCCTGGCGCCAAACGCGGTGAGCTTCATCAGCCAGAAGCTTCCGCGTTCTTCGCGGTCAGCCCAATGCTGCTTGTCTGGTGTCATGGTCGCCACCGGCGCCAGAGGATCATCGGCGAACGCAACAACATGCCGAAGAACAACCGCGTGTGCATGCTTGAAATCAGCACGTTGTCGTGGAACATCCGAAAGTGTGAGACACCGTCCAAAGGGTAATGGACCTTGGTTTGCAGCCACTGCATTGGCTGATTGCGCCAGGCCAGGCGCACCAGAATGTCAGAGTCGAAATCCATGCGTTTGCCGATCCTCGCCGACTCGATCAGTTCAAGCATTGGAGGCAACGGGTAAACCCGAAACCCGCACATGGAATCGCGGATCTGCAGCGACAGGGTGTTTATCCAGACCATGACGTGGGTCAGGTAGCGGGCGTACAAACGGCCTTTTGGCACGCTGTCGTCGTATTGCGGGTAGCCGCAGATGACCGCTTGCGGGTGGGCGCGTGACAGTTCGATAAACCGTTGCACGTCTTGCAGATCGTGCTGGCCGTCGGCGTCCACTTGCAGGGCATGGCTGAAACCCAGGCGCGAGGCTTCACGCAGCCCGGTCATCACCGCGGCGCCCTTGCCCTGATTGGTGGCCAGGCGGATCAGGTACACCATCTCGCGCCGGGCCAATCGATCGAGCACCCGGGCACAGGCCGGGCTGCTGGCATCGTCCACCAGAATGCAGGGCAGGTTGCAGGCGATCAGTGCATCGACCACCGTGGTGATGGCGGTTTCGTGGTTGTAGACCGGGATGACGGCGCAGGGGCTATGCATGGACCGAAACCTCTACAACACTTTTGTGGCGAGGGAGCTTGCTCCCGTTCGAGTGCGAAGCACTCGTCATGACGCCGGTGCGAGATGGTTTTGGGTCTGCTTCGCAGCCCAGCGGGAGCAAGCTCCCTCGCCACAGGTTATGCATTCAAAGCCTCCAGCAAGATCCGCCCGCTGGAGCAGGTTGCAGTCTCATTGCGATAGGCGAAATACAGTTTGCCGCGAGTTGGGTCGAAACGCAGGTGCAGCTGGATTTCATCACCGGGACGCACCAGCTGCTGGAATTTCAGTACTTCCATGCCGGCGAATTTTTCCGGCAGGTTCATCAGTTGCTGTCCCAGGTTCAACGCCCACTCCACCTGCACCACACCGGGCAGAACTGGCGCAGTGGGGAAGTGACCGCTGAAGTAGGCCAGATCCGGTGGCACGGCCAGTTGCAGGCTCCACTCGCCATCGGTTTCGGTTTGCTCCAGTACTTGTGGCGCCTTGGGGCGTGGTGCCATCAGCAAGGCGTCGACTTCAGCTTGAGGCAGTTTGCCCTGGGCATTGAGCGGCAGTTGTCGAAGCAAGCGCCAGCGACGTGGCAGGGCGAGGGCCTCACAGTGTTGACTCAGATGCTTGCGCAATTGCTCAGTCACGCTGCGTCGACCCTGATTGCGCAGGGCATGCAGACCTGTTTCGGTCAGTACCAGCAAGGCCCCCAACGAGGCGCGGTTTTCCTGGACGACGCCCAGACGCGTTTCGGCGACCCATTCATGGGTTGCAAGTGCCTGTTCCAGCATCGGCAGCGAGATACGTTTTTCTTCCAGTTTGACGATCCGGTCCAGTCGTCGGAGTAATTCGAACCGGCCATCAGCGGTGATTCTCGCGGAGTCGGCGGTGTGTTCGACATAGCCGATTGGTAAATACGGCGAAGCAATCAGCAGCGCGCCGTCACCGTCCTGGCTCAGCACAACATCGGCGAAAGGCTGCCAGAGTCCGGAGCCCTGGCGCCAGGCAATGCCGCCGGTTTCCGAGCTGCCGAAGATTTCCGTCGGCCATTGCCCAAGGCGTTGCTGCAGGTTCTGTGCGGCTTCAGCCGGCAAGGCGCCGCCGGAAGAAAACACCCGACGCACCGCGCTCAAGGCAGGCCAGTCGAGGTTGTCGCCCATACGCTTGAGCAACGCGGGGCTTGCGATCCAGGCAAAGGCGGGGTGTTCGCGGCTGGCGCGCTGCAGGTCCTCCGGAAAGGCCAGTTGCCGACGCACGAACGGGCGCCCGGAGCACAGCGGCCACAGCACCCGAAACAGCAGGCCGTAGATGTGCTGGGTGGCGACGCTTCCGATGATGCACGCTGGCCCCAGGTCCGCTCCCCACAACTGTTCCAGGGCTTCGACTTCATTGGCCAGTTGGCGCAGATTTTTTTCGATGCGCTTGGGCTCGCCACTGGAACCGGAAGTGCACAGATTGAGCTGGCAGTGATCCAGATCCAGAGCGGCGCCATCCAATGGCGGATGGCGATAGTCGCTCAGGTGGGCATCGCCGGTTTGATCGGTGAGCCACAGGTCAACGTTCCTGGACCAGCGCTGGCGGGTCTGTGGCTGCAGGTCGGCGGGCAGCAGTACGCTGACCCCGGCGCGCCAGGCGCCGAGCAGCGCGACCGCCAGATCGGCGGCATCCTCAAGGTGCACGGCCATCTGGCGCACGCCCTGGGTTTGCAGGCCGGCAGCCAGGCGCAGCGCCCGGTCGCACAGCTGAGCATGGTCCAGCGTCGGAGCGCTCGTCACGGCGCGCTCCGGCTGCGTCTTGAGCAACAGATGCTCAAGTTTTATCCAATTCATGGGTGGCCTCGTACCCGTTGGCGTATCAGCCATTCAATGGCAAACATCAGGCCTATCAATCCGTAGGAAATCAGACCGGTGTACAACATCCACCAGCTCAGCGGCGCCCACAGCGTCAGGGCGGCGGCGCACAAACCGTTGCAGAGAAAAAACACGCTCCAGGCGATGGTTACCTGGCGGGTATAACGAATGGCCTTGGCTGGCAGGTGCGGCTCGCGCAGACGGGCCAGGCGTTCGACCATCGGCGGGCCGAATTTGAGGCTCAGGCCGAACAATCCCAGCATGAACCCGCTGATTAATACGGGATACCAGCGCAGCAGCGCCGGGCTGTCCAACAGCGCCAGCAACAGACAGAAACCAATGGCCGCTGTAGCCATCCACTGGCTGCCGGGGCGTCTGCGGCCGGTCAGCGCACGGGCCAGCCACAGGCTGCCCAGCAGCAGTGCGAACTGCCACGGCGCGAAGTGTTCCATGCCGAAATACACCGCAAAGGGGTACAGCAGGCCTGCCAGCAACAGGCCGAGGCCGATCAGTCGGCTCATGCGGCCGGTTGAACAAGACGGTAGACAGCCTCGACCACGTCGCTGACCGTGCGCACCGACTTGAATTCTTCGGCGGCGATTTTCTTGCCGGTCTGGCGTTTGATGTGATCGATCAGGTCGACCGCATCGATGCTGTCGATTTCCAGATCCTGATACAGGTTGGATTCGAGGCTCACGCGCTCGGGGTCCAGTTCAAACAGCTCGACCAAGGCATCGCGCAAGGTGTTGAAAATGTCGTCACGAGTTTGCATGGTCCGGTCTCAAGCTGCCTGTTTTGCGGTGACGAACGCTGCAAGGCTCGCCACGTTGCTGAAATGATTGCGCGTGTCCTTGGCGTCTGCATCGATTTTGATGCCGTACTTTTTCTGAATGGCCAGGCCGAGTTCCAGGGCATCGACGGAGTCCAGGCCCAGTCCTTCGCCGAACAGCGTCTGGTCATCGCCAATGTCTTGTGCGCTGATGTCTTCAAGGCCCAGGGCTTCGATGATCAGGTCTTTGATTTCACGGTGTAGATCGCTCATCTTCGGCGAGCTCCTTGATAAAGTAAGAATGCAGATAATCGTTGAGCTTGCGCGAGGCTTGAGGGGCGGGCCCCTGTACGGCGTACGCCTGTGGGTCTATATCGGCCCCGACACGGAAACTGAAATGCACGCGCCGTTTGGGTATGCGATACCAGGGTTCGGCCTTGGTCAATGTCGTCGGGTTGACCTTGATTACCACGGGAGTGAGGATTTTCGCACCGCGCAAGGCGATTGCCGCGCCACCCCGATGAAAGGCCGGTGTCTGGCCGGGTTGTGTGCGGGTGCCCTCGGGAAAAATGATCAGGGTCTGGCCGCTTTTCAGTGCGTCTGCGGCGGTATCGAGCATGTCCATGCTGCCGTCGTTGCTGATGTAATCGGTGCGGCGCAGCGGGCCGCGAGTGAAGGGGTTCTCCCACAGACTTTGCTTGACCACGCAATTGGCATGGCGCACCAGCCCGATCAGGAACACCACGTCGATCAGCGACGGATGATTGGCAATGATCATCTGTCCCGGGCGGCCGAGTTTTTCCGCACCCTCGATATCGTAGGTCAGCACACCGGTTCGGGCCATGAACTGCACGAAAAACCAGAAGCAACGACTGACGGTTTTTCGTGCACGCAGCCGATGGGTCTGGGCGTCGCCCGGCAGACAGCTCAACAACGGGAAAACCAGCAGGCGCAGGCACATACCGCCCAACCCGAACAGGGTGAAGCTCGCGGCGGTCGCCAACAGGCGCCAATAATAAGCGTCGCGGTTCTTTTCAGTCACGGATTGCGTTGCCAGGTCCATACACGATTTTTCCAGGCATGTTGGCAGGTTGTTTGCTGGTCAAGCAGCGCCCGCAACAGATTCAAGGCATGGGGCCCGCGGGATTTGGACAACGCATTCGAAGGGCTGTTCAGGGTCAACTGCCAGTCATTGCCGGGAGTGATCAACAGGCCGACGGCATAGGGAAATGGCACATCATCAATCCAGGCCGAATACGCCTCGGGCGGTTGCTCCTCGGTCACAACGAGTAACACCGCCGGAGCGCCTTCGCTCAGCAGCGCCGCCGCCTCCAGCATACCGTGTTCAAGGCCGTCTCCAGCGGCGGCGAGGGCCGTCATCTCGCTGGTCTCATTGCGCATGATCGACCACAGGCCGATGATCGCGTTGTGCACCGAAAGGCTGAACTGGGTCGGCGACAGCGGCTGATCAACGGCCAGATCGCTGAGAATGTCGAAGGTGCGCGGGGTTTCGCCATGACGAGAAATAAAGACCAACGGAAGGTCCTGGAGACCATCGGCCAAGGGCCAGCCGACACTGAACGCCATCCGTGCCAGTCGGCTGAGTCGCCGACGCTGCATGGCTGGCAGGAACGAGACGTCAGGAGCGGCATCGCTGACCGGCAGCACGACAGGTTGTCGGCTCCAGGCTTGCCAATCGTCCACGCTTTCGAGCCCTGGAGCCCATGCGCGCCATTGGGCGATATTGAAATTGATCACAGACATTTCATCCCGCCCCTGAGGGGCTTCCTGACGCGGTAAGTGGTCGAAAACCGTGCCTCACGCTACGTGGCGCCAGGCGCCGAGTGGTGCGCATTATCCCGGTGCCGGGAACGTGTAGCAAATGCCGGTTGCATTTTGCTCAATCAGACGGACTGGTTAGAGAGCAAATACATGTTGGTTGCCAATTATTCGCATTTTAATCTGCCCGTCTGTCGTCTCTTATGGTTGTTGATTGTGGTACTTGCGGCTTTTTCGATAGGAGATCGCCACTGACTGTGTAGTCCCGATCCCAGCGAGGTAGCGAAGCAGTACCGAGGACCACTACACTCGGTCATTCTTTGATACGCGGAGGTTTTGACATGCGGCGTGTGGTGTTCAATCAGAAAGGTGGCGTTGGCAAATCCAGCATCGCCTGCAATCTGGCAGCGGTCAGTGCCAGCGAGGGCTTTCGCACCCTGTTGGTGGATCTCGATGCCCAGGCGAACTCCACCCAGTATCTGACGGGGCTTACCGGCAGTGACATCCCGATGGGGATCGCCGATTTTTTCAAGCAAACCCTGTCATCCGGACCGTTCTCCAAGAAAAACCAGGTCGACATCTACGAAACACCGTTCGACAACCTCCACGTCATTACGGCCACCGCCGAACTGGCGGATTTGCAGCCAAAGCTGGAAGCCAAGCACAAGATCAACAAACTGCGAAAGTTGCTCGAAGAGTTGAGCGAGGACTATGACCGGATTTATCTCGATACTCCGCCAGCGCTGAACTTCTACGCAGTATCAGCACTGATTGCCGCCGATCGTGTGCTGATTCCCTTCGATTGCGACAGTTTCTCCCGGCAGGCGTTGTATGGCCTGATGGCGGAGATCGAAGAGTTGAAGGAAGACCACAACGAGGGGTTGGAAGTCGAAGGCATCGTCGTCAACCAGTTCCAGGCCCGTGCCAGCCTGCCACAGCAGATCCTCGACGAACTGATAGCCGAAGGATTGCCAGTGCTGCCGGTGTACCTGGCCAGTTCAGTGCGTATGCGCGAATCGCATCAGGCCAACACTCCGCTGATCCATCTTGATCCGCGGCACAAGTTGACCCAGCAATTTGTGGAGCTGCACAACCTGCTGGAAAACGCCTGAAGAACAAAAGAACGGTGTCAAACCCCTTGGCTGCGCAACCAGCTCATCAATTGCGGTAACGGGAAGGCCCCGCTCTGCCGGGCGACTTCCCGGCCGTTCTTGAACAGGATCAGGCTCGGAATCGAGCGAATCCCCAACTGTGCCGACAACTGCGGGTTCGCCTCGCTGTCCAGCTTGGCCAATCGGCACTTGCCTGCCAGTTGCGCCGCGGCCTGCTCGAATACCGGCGCAAACGACTTGCACGGCCCGCACCAGTCAGCCCACACGTCCACCAGCAACGGCAGATCACCCTTGATCTGGCTGGCGTAGTCGCCTTGCTTGAGCTCAAAGGGCTTGTTCAGCAGCACTTCAGCTTTGCATCGCCCGCATTTCGGGTGGTCACTGAGACGTTCGGCCGGGATGCGGTTGAGGCCGTTACAGTGGGGGCAGGGGATGAGGAGTGGCTCGGTCATGACAAATCGTCCAGTCGAAAGCGAATGATCCTTATCTGGAGACATGACTCCAGGTTTTCAATTGTGCAGCGCTTCACGACGAACAACTGATCTCCAGATGCTTGCCCCACTCCGGTGGTCGCTCGGCGTAACTCTCCATCCCTGGTTGCTCCTCGAACGGATTGCTCAGCACCGCGTGCAGTCGGCGGACTTGCGTATAGTCGCCGCTCTCTGCCGCATCGATAGCTTTCTGCGCAAGATAGTTGCGCAGGATGTACAGCGGATTGACCGCATGCATTCGCTGACGTCGTTTTTCCTGGTCTAGCTCACCATCGCGGGTAACCCGGGCAAGATAAAGCTCGGCCCAAGCATCAAAACCTTTGAGGTCGACGAAGTCATCGCGCAATCGAGCGGTGGCAGCTTGTGGCGCCTCTTCACCCAAACGCCGGAAAAACAGGCTGTAATCGACGCCGCTGTTCTGCATCAGTTGCAGCAACTGCTCCAGCAGTTTCTGGTCATCCTCTTCGGCCGTTGTCAAGCCGAGGCGGCGGCGCATCAGGTCCAGGTAATGGGCCTGGAACAGCGGCAGGTACAGGCCGAGAGTTTCACGCAGGGCTTCAACGCTGATGAACGGCGTCAGGGCCTGGGCCAGGGCGCTGAGGTTCCACTGGCCGATGGGCACCTGGTTGCTGAAGGAGTAACGGCCTTGGTCATCGGAATGGTTGCAAATGAAATTGGCGTCGAAGTCGTCGAGGAAGGCGAATGGGCCGAAGTCGAAAGTGATGCCGAGGATCGACATGTTGTCGGTGTTCATCACGCCGTGGCAAAAACCGTAGGCCTGCCATTTGGCGATCAGTTCGGCGTTGCGCTCGACGATCTCGCGGAACATCGCCAGGTACGGTTCCGGTTGCTCAAGGCATTCCGGGAAATGCATGGCCAGCACATGATCGCCGAGTACTTTCTGTTGCTCGGGGCGTTTGGTGTAGTAGAAGTATTCGAAGTGCCCGAAACGCACATGGCTCGGCGCCAGGCGCAGGACCATGGCGGCACGCTCCTGTTTTTCGCGCCACACCGGTGTATCGGAGCCGATGACGCACAGCGCCCGGGTGGTCGGGATGTTCAGCGCGTGCAGGGCTTCGGAGGCAAGAAATTCGCGGATCGAGGAGCGCAGCACGGCGCGACCATCGCCCATGCGTGAAAACGGTGTCTGGCCGGCGCCCTTGAGATGCAGGTCCCAGTGCTCGCCCGCCTCGTTGTACACCTCACCCAGCAACAGGCCGCGACCATCACCCAGTTGCGGGTTGTACGAACCGAACTGATGGCCGGAATAAACCATTGCCCGAGGCACCGCATCGGCCCACAACTTGTGGCCGCTGAACAGTTCGGCGAACTCCGGTGTTTCGGCCACGGTCGGGTCGAGGTTCAGCAGCGCCATGGCAGCAGGGCTGGCGACTACCAGGCGCGGATTGTCGATGGGCTCAGGCAGCACATGGGCGGAAAAGGTGTCGCCCAGGCGGTCGAAGCGATTATCGAAGGTCAGTTCGTCGAGGGCTTTCAAGTGCCGGCTCCAGCAGAATGTCCGAGCATTCTGCTGGGGAATGGCCTGTTAGTCGAGTTTGGCCGCCGGCGGTTGTTGCGGAGGCTGGCCATCAACGATCGGCACAATGGTTTTCGCTTCCGGCTCGATGGGCACCATCTTGTACTCCTGGCCATGAAGGTTCTTGAGGTAGACCTCCATCTGCCGGAACGAGATGTTGATGTGCTGCTTCTTGAACTCGCGGTTGATGAAGCGGTTGACCTCGTCGAGCACCGGGTTGCGGTCGCCGAGGTCGCGCACGTGCATGCGCAACTCGTGATCGAGGGTGCTTTCGCCGAAGTTCAGGAAATACACATGAGGTTCGGGGTCTTTCAGCACACGCGGGTTATCGCGGGCAGCTTTCAGCAGCAGTTCTTTCACCAGATCGAGATCCGAGCCGTAGTCGACGCCGAGCTTGAGTGTTACCCGGGTGATGGTGTCGGTGAGGGACCAGTTGATCAGTTGCCCGGTAATGAACGTCTTGTTCGGAACGATGATGTCTTTGCGGTCGAAGTCGGTGATGGTCGTGGCGCGGATGCGGATCTTGCTCACCGTGCCCGACAGGTTGCCGATGGTGATGGTGTCACCGATCCGTACCGGACGCTCGAACAGGATCATGATGCCGGAGATGAAGTTGGCGAAGATCTCTTGCATGCCGAAACCGAGTCCGACCGACAGCGCCGCCACCAGCCATTGCAACTTGTCCCAACTCACACCGAGGGTCGACAGGGTCGAGACAAAACCGACACCGGCAATCACGTAGGACAGCAGCGTAGTCGTGGCATAGGCGCTGCCTTGGGCGAGGTTGAGCTTGGACAACACGAAGACTTCAAGCAGACCCGGCAAGTTTCGCGCGAGGGCGAAGGTGATGCCGATGATGATCAGTGCGCCCAGCATGTCGCCGATGCTGATCGGCACCATGCTCATGTTGGCGCCGGTGCCGCTGGTGTATTCGTAAAGGGTGATGTTGTCGAGGTACGAAAACACCGTGATAAGGTCAGCCCAGACCCAGTACAGCAACGCCATGAAACCACCGAGCAAGGCCAGGCGGATCAGTCGCAGCGACTGTTCGTTGACCTTTTCGATGTCCAGGGTCGGCTCTTCAATGACCGCTTCGCCGTCGCCGGCCTCTTTCGCCGCCTGACGTTTGGTCAGGGCACGCTGATAGGCCAGGCGTCGGGCTGCAACGCTGAGGCCGCGGACGAAGGTGGCTTCGATTACCAGCCAGAACATCAGCAGGTACAGGGTGTTGATCAAGCGGTCGCTGAGTTTCAGTGCGGTGTAGTAGTAGCCGAAGCACACCGCGACGAACAGCGCGACCGGCAGGGCGGTAAACAGGATGCCCACGACCTTGCGGAACAGCGAGGCGTTTTCGTGGGTCGGGCTGCTGATCAGCAAGCGGCTGAGCAGCAAAGTCATCAAGGCGTAGCAGGTGAGCACCACCGGCATGCCGATTACGTCGTCGGCCAGCCCCGCCGGTTGCAGTTCGGCAACGGCCACCACCGCGACCAGCGCCATCACGACCATGCCGAGACGGCGGACCCAGCCGCGAAGGAATTCGACCTGAGGCTTTTCCCAACGGAAATGCAGTTCGGCCACGCCACCCGGCGCGAGGATCCGATAGGCGGTGTAGAACACCAGCCATGCCTGAGCCATTTGCAGCAGCGCCGCGCCCATATTGGCGTTTTGCCCGCGGGCATCGATTTGCAGGGCCAGCCCGCACAAGGCGAGGCCAAGGGACACCGGCATCGCCAGCAAAATGTTGATCAGAATGGCTTGTGGTGTGTGCCACTGGCTGTCGCGCTTGAAGTGGCCGATATCCTGGTGAACCTTGTTCAGTCGGGCATACAGTTGCTTGCGGCGCCACAGCAGGGCGCCGATCAACAGAGCCAGTGGCAGGAACAGCAGCGGTCGCTGGGTCAGGCCATCGGTCAGTTCGCTCAGGCTTGAGGCCAGGGGCAGTGTGTCGATCTGACGTTGCAGGCGATCCGGCACGCTGTGGATCCATTCCAGGTCCAGTGGCTTGTTGCTGGGAATCCAGAACATCTGCTCATCGAGCGTGGCCCGCAGGCTTTGCGCGGTACTGAGCAATTGCTTCTGGTTCAACTGCAGGGTGATGGATTCGTTGAGGACCGCACTCAGTTCCCGGTTCAGACGTTCCAACAGGTCGGCACGGGTGGTGGCCAGCTCCAGCAGGCTCTTGCGCAGCTGCGGGGTGACTTGCTCGGGCGGCTGGGTCGACAGCAGGTTATCGACGTAGGTGGCCGGGTTGCTGAGCAACTCCCGTTGCTGGCTGACTTCGAACTGATAGAGGCGAATGTCGGCGATCTGGTCGGCCAGGTCGCGGTCGACCTTGAGGCGCGGCAGGGCCTGCTTTTGCTTATAGAGAATCTTCGAAAGCAGCAGGCTGCCTTTGAGCACGTTGATCTGTTCATCCAAAGCCGAGTCGCTTTGGGTCACGCTGTCGAGTTGCTGCTTGGTCTGCAGATTTTTCTGAGTGACTTCGTTGAGGCGGTCAGTGCTTTTGAGCAGGTAGTCCGAGAGCTTCAGGTTGGCCGTGCTTTCGGTCGCCAGCAGGCTGCTGCCGCCGGATTTCTGCGCTTCGATCGACTGTTGGGTGACGGTCTCCTGAGACTGCGCCAGGCGCTTCTGGTTGATCAGGTTCTGCAGTTCCTGAATTTCATGATCCAGGCGATCGGACCGTTCCGACAACAGGTCATGCTGACTGTTGCCCAGATCCTGCAGTTGAGTGTTGCCGGCCAGTTCCTGGCGACGCAGCGGGATCAGGGCGTTGAGCGCCGCGAGTTCGGCATTGAGCTGGTCGCGTTGCTCGGCGCTCAAGGTCTTGCCGGCGTCTTTGCCGGCCTTGAGGATGTTGTTGATCTGCTGGATGCGTGTCTGGCTGGTGGAGATTTCAGCCTGCGCGCGCTCCGGACGGGTCTGGGCGGTGATGATCAGACTGTTGGCGTCGGCAAGGGCTTTTTGCAGATCGCTTTGCTGTGTCGAGCGCTCGGTGAGCAATTGCTCCAGCTGCTGGATGTTTTCTTTGGCGAAACGCTGTGCCACCGGCACCACACTGGTGGCTTTGAGCCGCGTCAGCTCACGCTGGTTCTCGATGGTCTGTTTGGGTGCGCTGCTCAGCTGTTGCTTGAGTTCGGCCAGTTTCTGCTCGTAATCACGCTGATTGTTGAGATGAGTCAGCGTGCCTTGCAGAACGGATTGCAGAGCCTTTTGGTCCGCCTCCGGCAGTTTACGATCAGCGATCTTGTCCAGACTCGTCTGCACGGCTTCGCGGGTGGGCGGTTCGGCGGCTTGCAAGGGGCCGACGGAGAGACTCAGGCCCAGCAGGGCCATGATGAAAAAGGTGCGCAGGCTTGACATAGAGACCGATTAAAAAGCTGACGAGAAATGGAGTTTAGAGGAAGAGTCCCGGACCCGGGCGACTTCCTTCGGGGAATCTGACGCCCACTTTGCCGATCTTGTTCCCCTCCATGACGGCAACGGTCCAGATGGTGTTGTTCCATTCCACCTGGTCGCCAACCACCGGCGCGCCCCCCACTTTCTGGGCAATGAAGTGGCCCAGGGACATGTCCGGGTCGATGCCTTCGACTTTCAGGCCATACAGGGCGGCAACCGCCGCCAGCTGGGCGTCTCCTTCGAGTACGAAGTCGCCGAAGAAACGCAAATCGAGGCCCCGTTGCGGCGCCTGGCTGAAGAGTTTTCCGAGGGCCGGCAGGTTGTGTTCATGGCCGATAACACACAGTAAATCATCGACTTCCAGCACCGTACTACCCGACGGATGGAGCAATTGCTGGCCACGAAACAGGGCGGCAATGCGGGTGCCTTCGGGCATTTTCAGTTCACGAAGTGGTGAACCGATGCACCATTTTTCCGCGCCGAGTCGATAAACGAAAAGCTCCCACTCACTGGTGACGTGTACTTCCAGGGCAGAGCGTGAGATCGGCGCGGGCTCCGGCGGTACCGTCACTTTCAACAGTTTGGCGACCCACGGCAAACTCGTGCCCTGCACCAGTAGCGACACCAGCACGATGAAGAACGCGAGGTTGAAATACAGCTGGGCGTTAGGCAGGCCGGCCATCAGCGGGAACACCGCCAGAATGATCGGGACCGCGCCCCGCAGGCCGACCCAGGAAATGAACGCTTTTTCCCGGCCATGGAAGGCCTTGAACGGCAGCAAGCCAACGACCACCGACAGCGGCCGGGCAAACAGAATCATCCACAGCGCCAGTGCCAGTGCGGGCAGCGCAATCGGCAGCAGGTCGTGGGGTGTGACCAGCAGGCCCAGCACCAGGAACATGCCGATCTGCGCCAGCCATGCCATGCCGTCGAGCATGTGCAGGATGCCGTGACGGCTGCGTACCGGGCGGTTACCGATCACCAGACCGCAGATGTACACCGCCAGGAAGCCGCTGCCGTGCAGGGCGTTGGTCAGGGCAAAGACGACCAGCCCGCCAGCGATGACCAGGATCGGATACAAACCGGTGGCCAGATTGATGCGGTTGACCAGTTGCAGCATGAGCCAGCCGCCACCGAGTCCGATGACGCCGCCGATGCCGAATTCGCGCAACAGATGAGTCAGCAGGCTCCAGTGCAGGCCTGTCTGGCCGCTGGCGAGCATATCGATCAGGGTGACGGTGAGAAACACCGCCATCGGGTCGTTGCTGCCGGATTCGATTTCCAGGCTGGCGGTCACCCGTTCGTTCAGACCCTTGCCCCCCAGCAGCGAGAATACTGCCGCGGCATCGGTGGAGCCGACGATGGCGCCGATCAGCAGGCCTTGAATCAGGTTCAGGTCGAACAGCCATGCGGCCGCCATACCGGTCAGCCCGGTGGTTATCAACACTCCGACCGTCGCCAGCGACAACGCTGGCCATAACGCCACACGGAAGCTCGAGACCCGTGTACGCAAGCCGCCGTCGAGCAGGATCACGGCCAATGCGAGGTTGCCGACCAGATAAGCCGTGGGATAGTTATCGAAAATAATGCCGGCGCCATCGACGCCGGCCGACATGCCCACGGCCAGGATGATCACCAGAATCGGGATGCCGAGGCGGGACGAGAGAGAACTCACCAGAATGCTAGCACCCACCAGCAACGCGCCGATCAAGAACAGGCTGTTGATGGTTGTCGCATTCAAAGGCAGTACTCCAGAAAAGCTGAAAGGCGGGGCGCAGACTGACCATGCAGTCTGCGTGCCAGCGATTCTAACCTGTTGAATTGAGTCGCTGTCAAAAAAGCTTTTGAAGATGACTGTTTTTGGTGGTGCCTGCTGATTTGCTAACTGTTGAGTCAATTAGAGATTCAACGGATGATAATCAGATTTTGTTTTGAACAGGATGCTCTTGTCTTGCCGGGTTTTCAGATGGGTTTGAAAGTGCAAACAAATTTATCTGAAGGCTCAAGACCAGCCTGAGCCTGCGATATCTCCCAAGCGCACAAAACCTGTTACGGTAACGGCTAATAATGTTTTGGTGTGGAGGATTTTTACTATGATTTGGCTTTGGTTGTTGTGAGGCGTGTAGTTTACAAAAGCATCGCCTGGGTTCCTCAGTTCGGAGGGGTCGGAAAGATTGAAGTTTAGCGTGTTCACGCCGAGGTTTTTCAATGCTTTCAACATGTCGATGCGGTCTTTGCCCGTTTCAAAACTGGCGATGTATTGCACTTCGCTGATTGCTGCAAGGGAATCTTCAATGCCATAGGTAACGCCGCCCCTGTCGTTAGTTGTCAGGGTGATGCTCTGGCTTGTTGTGGCAGTGCTCCGGGGTTCGGACATGGAGGCCGGTGTTTCTTGATTGTTTGACATGGTAGTTGTTCTCGCTTTTATATAAATAAATTCTGGTGGGTTTTAATGTTGGCCGCAGATTGGCGGCAATTAAAATTATTCCATGGTTGTAATTATGTTTGCGAGCGAGAGTTTGGTTCTGAGTGTTTCGCTTGTTTTTAATAAGTGTAAGTGGTGTTTTGGATTTATCGAGTTTGTCGAGTTTTAGCCACTTGCACATTATTGGGTTTAGACATGGAGTGGTTTGATAGCGTTTGTTCGGGGGGCGTGTAAACGTCCGTGCTTACCATCAGGGAGTGCACCTCGGGCGGCCGATAGAAGATGAATGCCCTGTGCGTTGCCGATCTGAGCGATTGAACCCTCTGTCATTCAGCCAGTTGCACCCTTCGGCGACGAAGTGCAGGAACCAGATCGGCCATTCACAGTCTTTAAAACTCGCGAGGAAGGTCGCCCGGCAGGAAAATCAAGGCTTTGCGCCGGTATAACCCTGGCATCCAGGGTGACTTTTCTTTATCGTACGCGCCCTTTGAAAATGCCCGGAAAATCAAAATGTTGGAAGCATCCCTAAGCCAATTGGAACAACTGGTCAGCGACCTGGTGCAACAGAACCAGGCTTTGCTCGGCACCAACCAGACCCTGACTGCAGAACTGGCCCAGGCCAAAGACGAAAACGAAAGCCTGCAATTGAGCCTGATGGAACAGGAAGAGAAGCAAGGCGCCACCGCCGCTCGCATCCAGGCACTGGTTGAGCGCGTCAGCGCTGGCCCTGTCAGCGCATGAGTTACGGTCCGGGGGTGAAAGTCGTCTCGATTCTGGGGGAGGACTATTCGATCAAGGCGCCGGCCGGGGAAGAACAAACCCTGCTCGACGCTGCGATGATGTTGAAAGCTGCCCTGGACGACACCAAAAGGAAGTACCCGACGCTGATCGGTGACCGACTGCTGGTGCTGGCCGCAATGAATCTGTGCTCTCAGCAGATCGAAATGAAAAAGCAGCACAAGCTCGAACTCGACCGTTACCAAGAGCAAGTCAGCGCCACGGTTGAAGTGATTTCCAAGACGATCAATCAGGCCTGATCGGCTTTGCGCACAACCAAAGAATAAATTGTCGATTTTGATGTATACAATCGGCACGGCTGTTGCAGTGTTTCAGCCTCTTATTCTTTGGGGGTGCTCCATGCAGTTCTGGCGACGCAGTATTCAATGGCAATTGATCCTGAGCATGGGCAGCGCCCTGTTGGTCAGTATCCTGATTGTGGTTGGCATTTATACCCTCGTGGTCAACCGCCTCGCCCAGAGCTACCTGGTCGAGCAAGCCTTGCCGTCGAGCATCGAAGCGATGCGCAACGACATCGAGCGCATCCTTGTCCAACCCCTCACCGCCGCCAAGGACATCGCCAGCAACAGCATGGTGCGTGACTGGCTGGCCGCAGGTGAAGACAGTGCCCAGGTCGGTGCCTTCACCACTTATCTGGAAGGCATTCGAGGCGAGCACAAAGCCTTTACTGCGCTGATTGTCGGCACTGCCTCCAACCATTACTTCAGCGAAAAAGGCCTGGACCGCACCCTCAGCCGCTCCAATCCAAAAGACGCCTGGTTTTATGCATTTCTCGACAGCCACCAGCCGCGCACCCTCAATATCGATAACGACACGGCCACCGGAGAATTGGCGCTTTTCATCGACATCAAAGTCGAACAGGCCGGTAAAGTCGTGGGTGTTGCAGGGCTTGGATTGAGCATGAAAGAGCTGTCGGAGATTATCCACAATTTCAGTTTTGGTGAGCGCGGCAAGGTCTATCTCGTGCGTTCCGACGGTTTGATCCAGGTTCATCCCGAGGCGCAATTCAGCGGTAAACGCACCCTCACCGAGCAGATCGGCGATGTCGCGGCGCGCGCCGTCATGGGTCAAAAATCTGCCACCAGCAATAGCTTCCAGCGTGATGGCGAAGATTTTCTTGCGTTGAGCCTGCCACTGCGCGATCTCGGCTGGACGTTGGTTGCCGAAGTGCCGCAGTCACAAATCTACGCCGAGGCCCGCCGCGCCATGTGGATGAGCAGCGGCATTGGCCTGGCGGTGGCAATGGTGTGCCTGTTGCTGGTCGTCTTGTTGGCACGAGGGTTGGTAAGACCGATTCGTCAGGTAACAGCGGCGCTGGTGGCCATCGGTAGCGGTGGTGGAGATTTGACCCACCGGTTAGATTCCAGTCGCGCCGATGAGCTGGGTGATCTGGCGCGTGGGTTCAATCGCTTCCTCGACAGTCAGCGCGACATGATCGGCGAAGTGCTCACCACCAGCGAACGCCTGCGCACGGCGGTGGGGCAAGTGGCCAAGGTTGTGGATAACACTGCTGAACGCTCTGGACGCCAGCAGGAGATGACCGACATGGTCGCCACGGCGGTTCACGAAATGGGCCTGACGGTTCAGGAAATCGCGCAGAACGCAGGCAATGCGGCGGTCGCGTCGCAAACGGCGCGGGATGAGGCGATGCAGGCGCGGGAAGCGGTCGGTGGCTCGATTCGGCATATCGAAAGCATGTCTGACGAAATAGGCGTCGCCGCCAGCGCAGTGGGCGAATTGGCCCATCAAGTGGCATCCATCGATCAGGTGCTGGCGGTGATTCGCGGCATATCCGAGCAAACCAACCTGCTGGCGCTCAACGCTGCCATTGAAGCAGCGCGGGCCGGGGACATGGGGCGCGGGTTTGCGGTGGTTGCCGATGAAGTGCGCACCTTGGCAAGACGTACGCAGTCGTCCACTGATGAGATCCAGCAGATGATTGGTAGTCTCAAGCAGGGCGCGGAGAACGCCGTTTCCTCGATGCATAGCGGTCAAGCGGCGACAGGGACAGGCGTCGAATCGAGCCAGCGCACGGGAGCCTCGTTGACCGCCATTACCGGACAGGTCGAACGCATCAGCGACATGAATCACCAGGTGGCGACGGCGACGGAAGAGCAATCGGCGGTGACCGAGGAAATCAATCGCAACGTGCAGGGTATTTCCGACCTGGCGCGGGCGACGGCGGGAGAGGTCAGGGGCTGTCGGGATGATTGTCAGACGTTGCAACGGTTGGCAGATGATCTGGCGCGGCAGATGGGTGGGTTCAAGTTGAAGTGATGTGTTGTTTGTTCTGACGCCATCGCGAGCAAGCTCGCTCCTACAGGTTTTGTGTCGAACACATTATTCGTGAACGACCGGATCCCTGTAGGAGCCGGCTTGCCGGCGATTGGATCTCAAGGGCGGCAAAAGCCCCGGATCAAAACCACTCATCCTGCATCCCCAGGCACACATCATCCCGCGCCTCAAGAATCGCCAGCTCATGATGGCAACCCGGCACTTCCCACGTCAGGAAGTACCGCGCCGCCTGCAGCTTGCCTTTGTAGAAGCTCACATCCGCCGCATTCCCCTTGGTCAAGCCTTCCTCGGCGCGGATCGCCTGTTCCAGCCAGCGCCAGCCGATCACCGTGTGACCAAACACTTTCAGGTACAGCGCCGAGTTCGCCAGGCTGCTGTTGACCTTGCCCTGGGCCAGATCGGTCAGCAGGCCGATGGTCACGGCTTGCAGTCGGGCCACCAGTTTTTCCAGCGGTTCACGCAGTGGCGTCAATGAATCAAACGCCTGTGCTCGCTCGCCAGTGTCGGCGATCAGGCGGATCAGTTGTTTCAGTCCTGCACCACCGTTCTGCGCCAGTTTGCGCCCCAGCAGGTCCAGCGATTGAATACCGTGGGTGCCTTCGTGGATCGGGTTCAGGCGGTTGTCGCGGTAATACTGCTCGACCGGATACTCGCGGGTGTAGCCATGGCCGCCGAGGATCTGGATCGCCAGCTCATTGGCCTTCAGGCAGAACTCAGACGGCCAGGATTTAACGATCGGCGTCAGCAGGTCCAGCAGCTCATGGGCCTGCTTGCGCTCGGCTTCGGTCGCAAGTGTGGTGGTGTCATCGAACAGGCGCGCCGCATACAGGCCGAGGTCGAATGAGCCTTCGACGTAGGCCTTTTGTGTCAGCAGCATGCGCTTGACGTCGGCGTGGTTGATGATTGCCACCGGAGCAGTGTTCGGGTCTTTGCTGTCCGGCACGCGGCCTTGCGGGCGCTCGCGGGCGTATTCCAGCGAGTACAGGTAACCGGCGTAGCCGAGCATCACCGCGCCCATGCCGACGCCGATCCGCGCCTCGTTCATCATCTGGAACATGTAGCTCAAGCCCTGATGCGGCTTGCCCACCAGATAGCCGACACAGTCACCGTTATCGCCGAAGTTGAGCGCGGTGGACGTGGTGCCGCGCCAGCCCATCTTGTGGAACAGACCGGCGAGCAACACGTCATTGCGCTTGCCGAGGCTGCCGTCATCGTTGACCAGGATTTTTGGCACGATGAACAGCGAGATGCCTTTCACCCCGGCCGGCGCGTCCGGCAGCTTGGCCAGGACCATGTGCACAATGTTTTCCGACAGCGAGTGATCACCGCCGGAAATGAAGATTTTGTTGCCCTTGAGGCGATAGGTGCCGTCAGACGCAGGTTCTGCGCGGGTACGAATATCCGACAACGATGAGCCGGCGTGCGGTTCGGTGAGGGCCATGGTGCCGAAAAAGCGGCCGTCGATCATCGGTTGCAGGAAGCGCTGCTTCTGTTCGTCAGTGCCGAAGCTTTCGATCAGGTTTGCCGCGCCCATGGTCAGGAACGGATAAGACGTCGAAGCGGCGTTGGCTGACTGGAAGTGCGAAAAACAGGCTTGGGACAGCAATGTAGGAAGTTGCATGCCGCCAGCATCGAAACTGCGAGCGGCGTTGAGGAAACCGGCTTCGAGGAAGGCTTCCACTGCCGGTTTTACTTCCGGAATCAGAATCGCCTGACCGTTCTCATAGCGCGGCTCATTCTCGTCGCCCTTGCGGTTGTGCGGGGCGAAGAGCTTCTCGGCGATGCTGCGGGCGGTGCCAATGGCGGCATCGAAGGTTTCGCGGTTGTGCTCGGCGAAACGCTCACGCTGGGTCAGGCCCTCGGCATCAAGGACTTCATACAGCTCGAAAGCCAGATTGCGGGAACTGAGCAACGTCTCTGACATGGCGGCCTACCTTTTGTTGGAATGGGCCGAGTCTAAGATGGGGAATAGAGGCTGAACAGGATGATTGATGTCGGTGATAAAGGGGCAAAACACCGACCTGTAGGAGTCGGCTTGCTGGCGATGGCGGTGCATCAGACGCACCGTAGTGTATTGATCGCCAGCAAGCCGGCTCCTACAAGGCAAAAAAAATGGGCGCCGATGAGGGCGCCCATTTTTACAGTGACTGCATCGCTATTTAGCCGATGGTCATCAAGCTGGCATTACCACCCGCCGCTGCAGTGTTGACGCTCAATGCACGCTCAATAACCAGTCGCTCCAGCGCAATGTTGGATTCGCCCTGCGACAGGCCCTGAACCCCAACGATCGCACCAGCACGCTTGGCCACCTGCTGGCACACCGCACGCAACTGATCGGAATGGCCGTGATGCAGAACCGCATCAAACACCACTTCATCCTTGTTCCAGTCGGAAACCAGTTTGATGCGCGCCTGAATCTCCTTCGGCAAGCGTGCGAACAAGGCCTTGGTCATGTCAGCTTCCGGCCAGACCGCCGAACCGCCGACAGCCAACACCGCTGCCAGTTGAGTCAGCAAATCGCCTTCGACTTCCGCCAGGCACAGCACGTGTTCACGCGGCAGGATTGCATAGCTGTTGCGCTCGCCGGTCGGGCCAGCCAGCACGCGGGTGATACCGCTTTGCGATTGCGCGGCGAACTGCGCGCACAAAGTGCTCAGGTCGGCGAACTTGTTGCTGTCGGCCCAGGCTTTCAGGGCAGTCAGCGGCTTGCTCATGGCATCGCGCAAGCGCACATCCGGTGCAACCTCGGCATCACCGCGAGCGAAGGATTGTTCGATTGCATCTGTAGGACGCGTCGACAACAGGCGGTACAGGTACAGCGGGCCGCCGGCTTTCGGGCCAGTACCCGACAGGCCTTCGCCACCGAATGGTTGAACGCCGACCACGGCACCCACGATGTTGCGGTTGACGTAGACGTTGCCGGCGTTGACGTTGTCGATCACCTTGGCGATGGTTTCGTCGATGCGGGTGTGCACGCCCAGCGTCAGGCCGTAGCCGGAAGCGTTGATCTGAGCGATCAGTTGATCGATGTCTTTGCGCTTGTAGCGAACCACGTGCAGTACCGGGCCGAAGATCTCCCGTTGCAGTTCGTCGAAGCTTTCCAGTTCGATCAGCGTCGGCATCACGAAGGTGCCGCGTTTGACTTCTTCGGCGTCGGCGATGGCCACCTGGTACACGCTGCGACCTTTGTCGCGCATGGCCTGGATGTGCTTCTCGATGCCGGCCTTGGCTTCGGCGTCGATCACCGGGCCGATGTCCACGGACAGGCGCTCAGGGTTGCCGAGGCGGCTTTCAGCCATGGCGCCTTTGAGCATTTCGATCACGCGGTCAGCGGAATCTTCCTGCAAGCACAGGACGCGCAGGGCCGAGCAACGCTGGCCGGCGCTGTCGAAGGCCGAGGACACCACGTCGATCACAACTTGTTCGGTCAGTGCCGAAGAGTCGACGATCATCGCGTTCTGGCCACCGGTTTCGGCGATCAGCGGGATCGGACGGCCCTGGCTGTCCAGGCGGCCGGCAATGTTGCGTTGCAGCAGGCGAGCGACTTCGGTCGAGCCGGTGAACATCACGCCTTTGACGCGATCATCGCCAACCAGGCCTGCGCCGACGGTTTCGCCACGGCCCGGCAGCAGTTGCAGCACGCCTTCCGGGATGCCGGCTTCGAGCAGCAGGCGCACGGCTTGAGCGGCGACCAGTGGCGTCTGTTCCGCAGGTTTGGCCAATACCGGGTTACCGGCGGCGAGGGCTGCAGCCACTTGACCACTGAAGATCGCCAGCGGGAAGTTCCACGGGCTGATGCACACTACTGGACCCAACGGACGGTGAGCGTCATTGGTGAAATCGTTGCGAGCCTGCACTGCGTAGTAGCGCAGGAAGTCCACGGCTTCACGCACTTCGGCGATGGCGTTGGCGAAGGTCTTGCCGGCTTCACGAGCCAGCAGACCCATCAGCGGCTGGATCTCGGCTTCCATCAAGTCAGCGGCACGTTCCAGGATCGCGGCGCGTTCGGCTGGCGGGGTGGCCTGCCAGATCGGTGCAGCGTTCAGGGCGCACTGGATCGCGTTGTCGACGTCTTCGACGGTCGCTTCCTGCACATGGCCGACCACGTCACGCAGATCGGATGGGTTCAAGACCGGTGCCGGCGCTTCGCTGCTGGAAGCGCAGCCGAGCATCGGCGCGGCTTTCCAGTGGTTGTGCGCGGTGGCGAGCAGGGCGCAGGACAGGGACGCCAAACGATGTTCGTTGGCCATGTCGATGCCGCTGGAGTTGGCGCGTTCCGAACCATACAGGTCACGCGGCAGCGGAATGCGTGGGTGCGGTAGGCCAAAACCACCCTCGACGGTTGCCATTTGCTCGATGCTGGCTACCGGATCGGCTACCAGTTCCTGGATGGAAATCGACTGGTCGGCAATGCGGTTGACGAACGAGGTGTTCGCGCCATTTTCCAGCAGGCGACGTACCAGATACGCCAGCAGGGTTTCGTGGGTGCCGACTGGAGCGTAGACGCGGCACGGACGGTTCAGCTTGCCTTCGGAAACCTTGCCTACAACCTGTTCGTACAGCGGTTCACCCATGCCGTGCAGGCATTGGAACTCGTACTGGCCCGGGTAATAGTTCTGGCCGGCGATGTGGTAAATGGCCGACAGAGTGTGGGCGTTGTGCGTGGCGAACTGCGGGTAGATGACTTCCGGCACCGACAGCAGTTTGCGTGCGCAAGCGATGTAGGAAACGTCGGTGTACACCTTGCGGGTGTAGACCGGGTAGCCTTCCAGGCCTTCGACCTGGGCGCGCTTGATTTCGCTGTCCCAGTACGCGCCTTTCACCAGGCGGATCATCAGGCGATGACGGCTGCGGCGAGCCAGGTCGATCACGTAGTCGATTACGTACGGGCAACGCTTCTGATAAGCCTGGATGACGAAACCGATGCCGTTCCAGCCAGTCAGTTGCGGCTCGAAGCACAGGCGCTCGAGCAGATCCAGCGACAGCTCGAGGCGGTCGGCTTCTTCGGCGTCAATGTTCAGGCCGATGTCGTATTGCTTGGCCAGCAGGGTCAGCGACAACAGGCGCGGGTACAGCTCGTCCATCACGCGCTCGTACTGGGCGCGACTGTAGCGCGGGTGCAGGGCGGACAGTTTGATGGAGATGCCCGGGCCTTCATAAATCCCACGGCCGTGGGACGCTTTGCCGATCGAGTGAATGGCTTGTTCGTACGAAGCCAGGTACTTCTGGGCGTCGTGCTCGGTGAGTGCGGCTTCACCCAGCATGTCGTAGGAATAGCGGAAGCCCTTGGCTTCGAACTTGCTGGCGTTGGCCAACGCTTCGGCGATGGTTTCACCGGTCACGAATTGTTCGCCCATCAGGCGCATGGCCATGTCGACGCCCTTGCGGATCATCGGCTCGCCGCTCTTGCCGATGATGCGGCTCAGGGAGGACGTCAGGCCTGCTTCGTTGTGCGTGGACACCAACTTGCCGGTCAGCAGCAGGCCCCAGGTCGCGGCGTTGACGAACAGCGACGGGCTGTTGCCCAAGTGCGGATGCCAGTTACCGGTGCTGATCTTGTCGCGGATCAGTGCGTCGCGAGTGCCTTTGTCCGGGATGCGCAGCAGCGCTTCGGCCAGGCACATCAGCGCCACGCCTTCCTGGGACGACAGAGAAAACTCCTGCAGCAGGCCTTGAACGATGCCGGCACGGCCGCCAGCGCTCTTCTGGTTGCGCAGTTTTTCGGCAATCGAGGCCGCGAGTTTGTTGGTCGCTTCGGCCATCGGTGCCGGCAGGCGCGCCTGCTCGATCAGCATCGGTACCACTTCCGGCTCAGGGCGACGGTAGGCGGCGGTGATCGATGCGCGCAGGACCGATTGCGGCAGGATGCTTTCGGCGAATTCGAGGAAGCACTGGTGGGCATGATCCAGAGGCGCGTCGACGGAATCGTCGGAATCCTTGGTCAAACCGTTCAGCTCGGACAGGGTTGCACCACCCTCGAGTTTTTCCAGGTAATTGAAGATTGCCTGCTTGATCAGCCAGTGTGGCGTGCGATCAATCGAGGTCGCGGCGGCCTTGAGGCGTTCGCGGGTTGGGTCGTCAAGTTTGACCCCAAGGGTGGTGGTAGCCATGTTTTTATCCTCATGTTTGCCACGACTGCGTGGCATCAGCTGGCGGCAAGATTAGCCGTGCAACTGGCGAGGTGCAACCTGGTGCAACCCTTTTTTTGTCGGAATAATAAGCAGCTCGTCAGGAAATAAATTCTGGTACGTCGGTGCTGCATCTGCTTGGTGCTTTTTAGCTTGGTTGGTCACGGTTCTTGCTCCTAAAAGGAGCAAAAACAAGGGTTTGAAGTTTATTTCCGACTAGGTGCAACTTATTCTCGCGAAACTGGTTGCACCTTATTTGCTTTGTTGAATAGCATTCGCGCCCAAGGTGCAACCGGCAACGAATGCAGGTGCTCCGGCTGATGGCTTTCCTGGGGAAACATCGGTCATAAATGCGCGGCATCCCGGATCGTCTGTCAAACGTCACCGTTTGCGAGCGGTTCACCAGCCGCCGCTACATAAAAACAAAGCCAGGGCGTAACTCAATGAGCGTAAGCAATCCAACCCTGATCACGTTTGTGATCTACATCGCAGCAATGGTGCTGATCGGCTTCATGGCCTATCGCTCCACCAACAACCTTTCCGATTACATTCTGGGCGGCCGTAGCCTGGGCAGCGTCGTGACTGCGCTGTCTGCCGGTGCTTCCGACATGAGCGGCTGGCTGTTGATGGGCCTGCCGGGCGCCATCTACATGTCTGGCCTGTCCGAGAGCTGGATCGCCATCGGCCTGATCGTCGGTGCGTACCTGAACTGGCTGTTCGTTGCCGGCCGTCTGCGCGTGCAGACCGAGCACAACGGCGATGCCCTGACCCTGCCGGACTACTTCTCCAGCCGTTTCGAAGACAAAAGCGGCCTGCTGCGGATCATCTCCGCCGTGGTGATCCTGGTGTTCTTCACCATCTACTGTGCTTCCGGCATTGTGGCTGGCGCCCGTCTGTTCGAGAGCACCTTCGGCATGTCCTACGAGACCGCGCTGTGGGCCGGTGCTGCGGCAACGATTGCCTACACCTTCGTAGGCGGTTTCCTGGCAGTGAGCTGGACCGACACCGTACAAGCCACATTGATGATCTTTGCCCTGCTGCTCACGCCGATCATCGTGCTGCTGGCGACCGGTGGCGTCGACACCACGTTCCTGGCCATCGAAGCGCAAGATCCAGGCAACTTCGACATGCTGAAAAACACCACCTTCATCGGCATCATTTCGCTGATGGGCTGGGGTCTGGGCTACTTCGGCCAACCGCACATCCTAGCGCGATTCATGGCTGCCGATTCTGTTAAATCGATCGCCAACGCCCGTCGCATTTCCATGACCTGGATGATCCTGTGCCTGGGCGGCACCGTCGCTGTAGGTTTCTTCGGTATCGCTTACTTCTCGGCGCACCCTGAGCTGGCCGGTCCTGTGACCGAAAACCACGAGCGTGTGTTCATCGAGTTGGCGAAAATCCTGTTCAACCCATGGATTGCCGGTGTTCTGTTGTCGGCCATTCTGGCTGCAGTGATGAGTACCCTGAGCTGCCAGTTGCTGGTGTGCTCGAGCGCCCTGACCGAAGACTTCTACAAGACCTTCCTGCGTAAAACCGCTTCCCAGGTGGAGCTGGTCTGGGTTGGTCGTGCCATGGTGCTGCTGGTGGCCCTGGTTGCCATCGCCCTGGCGGCCAACCCGGAAAACCGTGTACTGGGCCTGGTGAGCTACGCCTGGGCTGGCTTCGGTGCCGCGTTCGGTCCGGTCGTGCTGATCTCCGTGATCTGGAAAGACATGACCCGCAACGGCGCACTGGCCGGCATCCTGGTCGGCGCGATCACCGTGATCGTGTGGAAACACTTCGAACTGCTGGGTCTGTACGAAATCATCCCTGGTTTCATTTTCGCCAGCCTGGCGATCTACATCGTCAGCAAACTGGGCACGCCGACTGCCGGCATGCTGCAGCGTTTTGATGCTGCCGAGAAAGATTACCGCCTGAACAAGTGATGAGGGTGAGCTAACGCTCTGATCTCTCGCAGAACAAGAAACGGCCCGTCTCCTTATAAGAGCGGGCCGTTTTTTTTGCCTTGAATGCGCGACGTTATGTCGGCAAGTCGGCGTCTGGCTGGTTCAGAAGCAACAGCACCCCAAGTATCGTGATGCAGAACCGGAAGGCTGGCTCCTGGCCATTCCAGTGTTGTGATTGCCACATCAGAAACCATTCGCCACCGATTACCATGAAACCAAAGAACCAGACCAGAAAACCCAGGCTGCAACCGATGATCGCCTGGCGTTTGGCCTGAGTGAATACAGGACCGGTGGCACGGCGTGCGCGCCACAGGTTCAAGCTGCCCCAAGCCAGAAACGTGCAGGTCATTGCTTCGCCCCCAATGATCAGCCAGTAGGCCGCATGCCACGCCCACGGGGTGGTAATGGCCCGATATCCGGCGGTGTTGGAGGGAAAGGTAGTGTCCATACTCAACACATGCTGCACGAATGCGAAGTTCGAGGCGTAATCGGTGACGTTGTTGAAAGTGACCAATAAGGCGAAGGTGGCGAGTGCCAGTGTGAGTAATATTTTTGCATAGCGCATGGTCATGGAATCTCCATCCATTGGATTGTCAGTGAAGTGCTTTCTTCCAATGTTCAGGCAGGACATGGGCTGCAAAATGTAGGTTAAGTTCTATTTTTCGAGGGATTGTTCGTTTGTGGATGTAGCGTTTTTCCGTTTGACCGCCAACCCCTGACTTGCCGGCCGGTAAAAGGTAAACTCCCCGGCCTTCGCAGGAGCAACCATGAATTATCGCCACGCCTTCCATGCCGGCAATCATGCCGATGTGTTCAAACACCTGACCTTGACCCGCCTCATCGCCCTGATGTCGCGCAAGGAGCAGCCGTTTGCCTATCTCGATACCCACGCCGGTATTGGTCTTTATGACCTTCAGGGCGATCAGGCCAACCGTACCGGTGAGTACCTGGAAGGCATCGCGCGGTTGTGGGACCAGCCGGATCTGCCGATCCTGACCGCTGATTACATGCAGGTGCTGCACGAGATGAACCCGGATGGCCAGTTGCGCTATTACCCGGGTTCGCCGGAGCTGGCGCGGCGTCTGACCCGTGCGCAGGACCGCGTGTTGCTCAACGAGAAGCACCCGGAAGACGGCGTGCTGCTCAAGGACAACATGGCCGGTGATCGTCGGGTCAAGGTGCACCTGGGCGAAGGTTGGCATGTGCCGCGTGCCTTGCTGCCAGTGCCGGAGAAGCGGGCGGTGATGTTGATCGATCCGCCATTCGAGAAGCTCGACGAGATGCAGCGTTGTGCCGCGTCGCTGAAAGAGGCAATTGGCCGGATGCGCCAGACGGTGGCGGCGATCTGGTACCCGGTGAAGGATCAACGCGCCTTGCGTCGGTTCTATCAGGATTTGGCGGGTACCGGTGCGCCGAAGTTGTTGCGTGTGGAGTTGCTGGTACATCCGCTGGATACGCCGAACAGCCTTAACGGCTCCGGCCTGGCGATTGCCAATCCGCCGTGGGGGCTGGAGGAGGAATTGCGCGAGCTGCTGCCGTGGTTGTCCGAGAAGCTTGGGCAGACCCAAGGTGGCTGGAAGATGGATTGGTTGATTGCCGAGTAATGCTCGGCCCTGTAGGAGCCGGCTTGCTGGCGATAGCGGCCCAGAGATCTCTGCTGGACCGACTACCGCTTTCGCCAGCAAGCCGGCTCCTACGAGTGATCTGTGTCAGATCGGGCAGGTCACGCCAGTACCGCCAATCCCGCAATAGCCTTCCGGATTCTTCGCCAGGTACTGCTGGTGATACGCCTCGGCGTAGTAGAAGGTCGGGGCTTCGTCGATTTCAGTGCTGATTTCACCCAGGCCGGCTTTGGTCAGTTCGACCTGGAACGCCTCTTTGCTCTTCAGCGCGGCTTCCAGCTGCTCCGGTTTGGTGGCGTAGATCACCGAACGGTACTGGGTGCCAATGTCGTTGCCCTGGCGCATGCCCTGGGTCGGGTTGTGCAGTTCCCAGAACATCTTCAGCAGCTCTTCGTAGCTGACTTTCTCTGGCTCGTAGACCACCAGCACCACTTCGCTGTGGCCGGTCAGGCCTGAGCAGACTTCTTCATAGGTCGGGTTCGGCGTGTAGCCGCCTGCGTAACCCACGGCGCTGCTGTACACGCCTTCACGCTGCCAGAAACGACGTTCCGCGCCCCAGAAACAACCCAGGCCGAAGATGGCGAATTCGACGTTGCCCGGGAACGGGCCCAGTAGAGGGTTTTTGTTGACGAAGTGTTCTTCCGGCACCTTGATTGGGGATTCACGGCCGGGCAGAGCTTGTTCTTTAGTAGGGAGCACGTTTTTGTTCACCAGAATTTCCGAGCGCAGAACCATGATCAGTCCTCTCAGTCAGGATAATTAGACAGACAAGCAGTTTGCCCGAGAGTTGGATCGCTGTCAGGCGATTGGGCCGCGCGGATAGCGTTTGAGCTTTTCGATCAGCTCATTGCCCGGGATCGGACGGTCGAACAGATAACCCTGGCCGACGTCGCAGCGGTGACGGCGCAGGAACGACAACTGTTCAGCAGTTTCGACGCCTTCAGCCACGACCTTGAGCTTCAGGTTGTGGGCCATGGCGATCACCGCGGAGGTGATTTCCATGTCGTCCTGGTTGTCCGGGATTTCGTGGATGAAGCTTCTATCAATCTTGATGATGTCGATGGGGAATTTTTTCAAGTAGCTGAGCGACGAGTAACCGGTGCCAAAGTCGTCCATGGCCAGCGTCAGGCCCAGGCGCTTCAACTGATCGAGCTGCAAGTGCGTGTCTTCGGTGGCCTCCAGCAGCAGGCCTTCGGTCAGCTCCAACTCCAGCAGGTGAGCGGGCAGGGCTTCTTCCTTGAGGATGTTGGCGATAGATGCCACCAGATCCGGGTCGGAGAACTGCTTGGGCGACAGGTTGATTGCCACCTGCAAGTTGCCCAGGCCGGCAGCGGCCAGGGCTTTGCTCATGCGGCAGGCCTGACGGGCGATCCATTTGCCGATCGGAATGATCAGGCCGGTTTCTTCGGCCACGCTGATGAACTGGTCCGGGCGGATCATGCCTTTTTCCGGATGGTCCCAGCGCAGCAGCGCTTCCATCCCCAACAGGCGACCGCTGCGCAGGCACAGCTTGGGTTGGTAAAACACGTCGAGTTCGTTTTGGGTCAGAGCGCGGCGCAGATTGTTTTCGACGAACAACTTGTAGCTCGCCTCGGCGTTCAACGCTTCGGTGAACACCTGCACCTGATGTTTGCCGTTGGCCTTGGCTTTATGCAACGCCAAGCCGGCGTTGCGCATCAATGTTTGCGGGTCGCGCCCGTGCAGCGGGGCGCAGGCCAGGCCGACGGAGCCGGTGACGCTGATCAACTGGTTGTCGACGAACATCGGCTTGTCGAGGGTCGCCAGCAATTGGTTGGCCACTTGCTGGCCCACTGAAAGATCGCTGTTATCGAGCAATACGGCGAATTCGTTACTGGCAAAGCGCGCCAGGCTGCCGCTGGGGATCAAGCTGTTGCGCAGGCGTCGGGCCAGGCTGATCAGCAGTTTGTCGCCGGTCTGGTGGCCGAGGCTGTCGTTGATCCGCTTGAAGTTGTCGATGTCCACCAGCAACAGGCTGACCGGCGCATCGCTGTCCCGGGCAAAGCGTTCATCGAGGTTGCGGATAAACGCCGGACGATTGCCGAGGTTGGTCAGGTTATCGGTGTAGGCCAGGCGCTCGATGCGTTGCTGAGCGAGCTTGGTTTGCGTGATGTCTTCGTAGATGCCGATGTAATGGGTCAGTTCGCGGTTGTCGCCGTAGACCTTGGAGATCGACAACTGGCCCCAGTAGGGTTCGAGGTTCTTGCGGCGGCTTTTGAATTCGCCTTGCCAGCTGTTGCTCTTGGCCAGCGCTGAAGGCGCATCGAACAGCAATTCACTGAGATTTTCCAGGGCCGGTAGTTCTGACAGCCGCTGACCGTGGACTTCTTCGGTGCTGTACTGGGTGATCGCGGTGAAGCTCGGGTTGACGTACTCGACAACGCCATCGCAATTGACCAGCAGAAAGGCGTTGGCGCTTTGCTCGACCGCTCGCTGGAACAGGTGCAAGGCGCTGGTCGCGGTGCGTCGATTGTGGTTGCTGATGACCTGGGCAAACTGATCCGCCAGTTCGCCGGCAAAGGCGATTTCATCGGACTGCCAGGCGCGGGTCGCACCGGTCTGTTCCAGGCACAGCACGCCCACCACTTGGCCGTCGACGCGAATACTGGCGTCGAGCATCGCATTGACGTCGCGCGGGCGCAGGCGTTCGGCCATTTCCCGGGTGCGCGGGTCGCGCATGGCGTTGTGCGCGTCGATGGCGCGACCGGTGTGCAAGGCGTCTAGGTAGTCGGGGAACACGCTGATATCGATCGACTCCGGCAGCACATATTCCTGAGTCGTGCGGTGATAGGCCGAGATCGGCACCAGCTGCGAGCCTTCGAGGTGCCACAGGCTGGCGCAATCGATTTCGTAGATGTCACAGGCGCTGCGGGTGATCAGTTCGGCGGCTTCTTGCAGGGATTTGTTACTGGTATAGCGTTGGCGGGTCAGCAACAGGATGAGATCCTGCTGGGCGCGCGCACGATCCAGGTGCAGCAGTTGCTCCTGTTGCGTCCGTTGATTGAGCTCAAGGGCGATTTGCAGGCGCGAGTTCTGGGTTTCAAGGTCCAGGGCTGGTTGCAGGGGGGAATCTTCGAACACCCCGTCGATGACCAGCAGGTAGCCACGCAACAAATGTCGATTGTGTTGTTTAAAGGCTTCGCCCATTTCCAGCAGGTTCAGGGAGCCGGAGGCGGTGTGCAGGGTGTAGCGGATCAGATAATGCGTGCCTTCGCTCAGTTGATGCTGGACCGCGTCATGTAACTGATAGCGTGCTTCGGGTTCCATCAGGCTGGCGTAGGGCGAGCCGACCAGCGCACAAAGCTCCATGGCCGGCAGACCGAACTGGCGCTCGCAATTGGGGTCGAGAAACAGCAGCGCCCAGCTCGGTTCATTAAGCCGTTCGAAACGCAGCATGCCGAGCCGCGAGGGCACAGGCAACTGCGTCACTACCTCGGCCACCATACGGCTGGCGGCATCGGGTTGGCTTTTCATGGAGGGAAACTCGCTTCGAAATTGCTGAACGCGCCGGGCTCTCGCCCTCTTTACTGTTGCCAGCGGCAAGGTTGCATCATTGCAGCACCGACTGACAAGAGTGATGGAGGCCAAGTGCTATAAGAATATGTCGGCAGGCGAAAAGATTTCTGCAGTTTGCGGCAAAAGTATTGCTATTGATCAGGTCGAAGCCTTGGCGCCGTATCGAAAGCTGCGATTTTTTGCCATTAACGCAAATCAATGTCTGTCGATTGCAGTAATTTGCCCTCCTGATCGTGGTAATTGACCTGAATGCGTTCTGCATCGATGACCAGGTGTGCGAAGTTATCCTGACTGATGACTTTGCCCGTCAATTCTTGCCGATATTCGCCTGCGTCGTTCCGTACCAGCGGTTGGTCGAGGATAAAGCTGGATCGACGGGCGTGGGGCAGCAGTCTGGAGTTGCACAATGGCGACGACACGATGGTGTGTACCTCGAAGTCCGGGTCTTCGCTGTGGGTCAGTCGACTGGTCAGGGAGCCGTGGACGTCACCGGAAACGAAAATGACATTTTTCAGCCGGTGCGAACGAATGGTTTCAAGCAACCGCAGCCGTTGTCCGGGAAAGCCGGCCCAGGCGTCATCTCCATCTTGTTTGGCGTCAGGAAAGAACATCACGCTGGTTACTATCATCTTGACCCGAGCAGGGCTGCTGATCAGCCATTGGCACAAGGCATTTTCCTGCTCCACATCAAGGATGCGTCGATCATCGGCGGACAGATTACGTCGGGAACGACTATCGGTGACGAACCATTCGATATCGCCATCGGTGAATTGGTACCAATAGTGCTTCGGATTTCGGCTGATTCGGCCATCGTGAAGTATTTCAAATGCCGGGCTGTGACTGGCTTGATATAACTCGTAAGCGGTGATGGCGTTTGTATATAGAATGTTATCGCTTGGCCTTTTATTTTTCGGCCAGTTGTCTTCGATTTCATGATCGTCGAGGATCATGTAAGTCGATACATTGGCCATTAATCGGGAGATATTCGGCTGGGAGAAAGCTGCACGGTATTTTGCCAGGATTTGCTGAAACTCTCGGTCGGGCGCGAAAAAATTCAAGTCATCGACATAGATCTGATCGCCAGTCATCAACATCGCGCTGACCGGCGGCTCGGCTTGCTGTGCCATTTGTGTAATCGAGGCAAATATCCGGTCGCCCAGATGTGGCGCCGAGGGGATGCCGGCGGTCATACGCAAGTAACGACATGAGCCGACGAAATAGGCTCGAGGTGTGCCGGCCGAGCCAGACCGGGTGCGCAGGCGATAAAGTTCCTGCGGCCATTGCAGCGGCAATTCGTGCACCGATTTTACTGTGTGCTCGACATTCGTGGTGTTGAACCAGCCGGCTTGATACTCATAGTCGGTATCGTGACCAAGACCGCGGATTACAATGACATCAGACATATCTCGCGTCGCATCAAGTTTGGCGAATATCCCTTTTGACCATCTCTCCTCGCCGCGTACGCGGTAACGAATGCCTGCAAACGTCAATGCACTTTCATGTAACTTGCCACGCAGAAAAACTCGTGCCTCGTCAGTAGTTATGTGGCCAAGAATTGGGCCGACGGTGGGTTTTAGCATGTTCGCGTCCATTCGATTTCAACGAAATAAATAAAAGGTGTTTTTGGGTGTTCAATAACTTTGAAACTAGGATTACTTATTGGACATGAAAAAATACCTGGTCGAAATGGATTCGACTTGTAGCCCATATCAGCCACAAATGTAGGAACATACTTTTAATCGTTAAATTTCAGGCAAAAAAAGCCCCGCCAAATTGGCAGGGTTGAGGTACGAGCGTGGCGCTCGGAAACTTGAAATGCGAGCGGCCCTCCTGTGAAGGAGGGCCGCTCGGTATTACAGAAGCATGGTGCGGATATCGCCCAGCAGATCGCTCAGGCGCTTGGTGAAGCGTGCAGCAGCGGCGCCGTTGATCACACGGTGATCGTAGGACAGCGACAGCGGCAGCATCAGTTTCGGCTGGAAGGCTTTGCCGTCCCAGACTGGCTGGATGGTTGCCTTGGAAACACCGAGGATCGCCACTTCCGGCGCGTTGACGATCGGCGTGAAGCCGGTGCCGCCAATGTGGCCGAGGCTGGAAATGGTGAAGCAAGCACCTTGCATCTCGTCGGAGGAGAGCTTCTTGGTCCGGGCTTTTTCAGCCAGGGAAGCAGCTTCGGCGGCCAGTTGCAGCAGGCTCTTCTGATCGACGTTCTTGATGACTGGTACCAGCAGGCCATCCGGGGTGTCGACGGCGAAGCCGATGTTCACGTATTTCTTGCGGATGATCGCTTTGCCGCTTGGCGCCAGCGAACTGTTGAAGTCCGGCAGTTCCTTGAGCAGGTGCGCGCAGGTCTTGAGCAGCAACGGCAGGATGGTCAGCTTGACGCCGGCCTTCTCTGCAACGGCTTTCTGGGCAACACGGAACGCTTCGAGTTCGGTGATATCCGCCGAGTCGAATTGTGTCACGTGCGGCACGTTCAGCCAGCTGCGGTGCAGGTTGGCGGCGCCGACCTGCATCAGGCGGGTCATCGGCACTTCTTCGATTTCACCGAAGCGGCTGAAGTCTACGACCGGAATCGGCGGGATGCCCGCGCCACCGGTTGCGCCAGCAGCAGCGGCTGGTGCTTCCTTGGCCTTCTGCATCATGGCTTTGACGTAGACCTGCACGTCTTCCTTCAGGATGCGACCGTGCGGACCGCTGGCGCCAACGGCACTCAGCTCGACGCCGAATTCACGGGCCAGTTGACGCACGGCAGGGCCGGCGTGAACTTTTGCACCAGGCTTGGCTGGCGCGGCGACCGGGGCAGCAGGTGCAGCGGCGGCCGGAGCAGCCGCGGCTGGAGTCGGTGCGCTTGGAGCGGCAGCGGCAGGTGCCGGAGCAGCAGCCGGCGCAGCGCCTTTGACTTTCAGCTTGAGGATCAGGTCGCCGGTACCGACTTCGTCATCGAGCTTGATGGAAACACTTTCCACCACGCCAGCGGCTGGCGATGGGATTTCCATGCTCGCCTTGTCGGATTCCAGGGTGATCAGCGACTGGTCGGCGGCAACGGTGTCGCCAGCCTTGACCAGTACTTCGATGATCTTGGCCTTGCCCGCCGAACCGATGTCCGGCACGTGGATGTCCTGAACGCTGTCAGCCACCGGAGCAGCCGGAGCTGCTGCAGGAGCAGGCGCAGCGGCGGCAGCTGGAGCGGCAGCCTGGGCCGGAGCAGCAGTCGGTGCCGCAGCACCCGCCACTTCCAGGTCCAGAATCAGGTCGCCGGTGCCGACTTCGTCGTTGAGCTTGACGTTGATGGCCTTGACCACGCCAGCGGCGGGCGACGGGATTTCCATGCTCGCCTTGTCGGACTCCAGGGTGATCAGCGACTGATCAGCCGCGACAGTGTCGCCGACCTTGACCTGGATCTCGATGATCTGGGCCTTGCCCGACGAACCGATGTCCGGCACGTGCACTTGCTGAACGCTGGCGGCAGCCGGTGCAGCAGCAGGAGCAGCGGCGGCAGGCGCAGCAGCCGGTTGGGCTTCAGCCTTGGCCGCTGGGGCAGCCGCAGGGGCCGCAGCAGCGGCACCTTCGACTTCCAGCTCAAGCAGCTCGTCGCCTTCTTTCAGGCGATCGCCCAGCTTCACTTTCAGGCTCTTGATGATACCGGCCTTCGGCGCAGGCACTTCCATGCTCGCCTTGTCCGATTCAAGCGTCAGGATGCTCTGGTCGGCTTCGATACGGTCGCCGACCTTCACAAACAGTTCAATTACTTCACCTTCACCGCTGCCGATGTCAGGTACGCGAATGAGTTCGCTCACAGAATCTCTCCTCAGCAGTCCAGTGGGTTGCGTTTTTCCGGGTTGATACCGAACTTGGTGATGGCTTCAGCCACAACCTTGGGTTCGATGTCACCACGGTCAGCCAATGCTTCCAGGGCTGCCAACACCACGAAATGACGGTCGACTTCGAAGAAATGACGCAGTTTCTTGCGGCTGTCGCTGCGGCCGAAACCGTCGGTGCCCAGGACTTTGAATTCCTTGACCGGTACCCACTGACGGATCTGCTCGGCGAACAGTTTCATGTAGTCGGTAGACGCGATGACCGGACCTTTACGGCCGTTCAGGCACTCTTCGACGTAGCTCAGTTTAGGCTTCTGGCCCGGGTGCAGACGGTTGGTGCGCTCAACGGCCAGGCCGTCGCGACGCAGTTCGTTGAAGCTGGTAACGCTCCACACGTCAGCACCAACGTTGAACTCTTCACGCAGGATCTTCGCTGCTTCACGGACTTCACGCAGGATGGTGCCGGAGCCCATCAGCTGAACGTGGTGCGCCGCTTCGCGGTTGTCTTCCTCGAGCAGGTACATGCCTTTCTTGATGCCTTCTTCGGCACCGGCCGGCATGGCTGGCTGCTGGTAGGACTCGTTCATCACGGTGATGTAGTAGAAGACGTCCTGTTGCTCTTCGGTCATCTTCTTCATGCCGTCCTGAATGATCACCGCCAGCTCGTAGCCGTAGGTTGGATCGTAGGTGCGGCAGTTCGGGATGGTCGAGGCCAGCAGGTGGCTGTGACCGTCTTCGTGTTGCAGGCCTTCACCGTTCAGGGTGGTACGGCCGGCGGTGCCGCCGATCAGGAAACCACGGGTACGGCTGTCGCCAGCGGCCCAGGCCAGGTCGCCGATACGCTGGAAACCGAACATCGAGTAGAAGATGTAGAACGGCAGCATCGGCTGGTTGTGGCTGGAGTACGAAGTACCGGCGGCGATGAAGGAGCTCATGGCGCCCGCTTCGTTGATGCCTTCTTCGAGGATCTGGCCCTTCTGGTCTTCCTTGTAGAACATCACCTGGTCTTTATCGACTGGCTCGTAGAGCTGACCGACGGACGAGTAGATGCCCAACTGACGGAACATGCCTTCCATACCGAAGGTACGGGCTTCGTCCGGGATGATCGGAACGATGCGCGGACCGATTTCCTTGTCCTTGACCAGTTGCGCGAGGATGCGCACAAACGCCATGGTGGTGGAAATTTCACGGTCGCCCGAGCCGTCCAGGATCGCCTTGAGGGTGTCCAGTGGCGGGGTCGGAATGTTGAAGCTTTGCGCGCGGCGCTGTGGCACGAAACCGCCCAGTGCGGAACGGCGCTCGCTCAGGTAACGGGCTTCGGCGCTGCCTTCTTCCGGTTTGAAGAACGGCAGATTTTCGAGTTCGTCGTCTTTGACCGGGATGTCGAAACGATCGCGGAACAACTTCAGGCTTTCGACATCGACCTTCTTGGTGTTGTGCGCAGTGTTTTTCGCTTCGCCGGCACCGGTGCCATAACCTTTGATGGTCTTGGCCAGGATGACGGTCGGTTGTTCTTTGTGGTTGACCGCTTCGTGGTACGCCGCATAGACCTTGTACGGGTCGTGGCCGCCACGGTTGAGTTTCCAGATCTCGTCGTCGGACAGGTCTTCAACCATGGCCTTGAGTTCAGGCGTGTTGAAGAAGTGTTCACGTACGAACGCGCCGTCTTTGGCTTTGTAGTTCTGGTACTCGCCGTCGATGACTTCGTCCATGCGACGTTGCAGGATGCCGTCGACGTCCTTGGCAAGCAGTGGGTCCCAGAAACGGCCCCAGATGACTTTGGTCACGTTCCACTGAGCGCCGCGGAACACGCCTTCGAGTTCCTGGATGATCTTGCCGTTGCCGCGAACCGGGCCGTCGAGGCGCTGCAGGTTGCAGTTGATGACGAAGATCAGGTTGTCCAGCTTCTCGCGGCCGGCCAGGGAGATCGCACCCAGGGATTCCGGCTCGTCGCACTCGCCGTCGCCCAGGAAGCACCAGACTTTCTGTTTGCCCGGCTGGATGAAACCGCGGTGTTCCAGGTACTTCATGAAGCGTGCCTGGTAGATCGCCTGGATCGGGCCCAGACCCATCGATACGGTCGGGAACTGCCAGAAGTCAGGCATCAGCCAAGGGTGCGGATAGGACGACAGGCCTTGACCGTCGACTTCCTGGCGGAAGTTGTTCATCTGGTCTTCGGTGATGCGGCCTTCCATGAATGCGCGGGCGTAAACGCCTGGCGAGGTGTGGCCCTGGAAGTAGATCAGGTCACCGCCGTGTTCGTCGGTCGGGGCCTGGAAGAAATAGTTGAAGCCGATGTCATACAGGGTCGCACTGGAAGCGAAGCTGGAGATGTGACCGCCGAGGTCGGAATCTTTCAGGTTCGTACGCATTACCATGGCCATCGCGTTCCAGCGTACCAGCGAGCGAATGCGGCGTTCCATGAACAGGTCGCCAGGCATGCGTGCTTCGTGGGTTACCGGGATGGTGTTGCGGTAAGGCGTGGTGATGGCGTAAGGCAACTGCGAACCGCTGCGGGTCGCGAGTTCACCCATACGGGTCATCAGATAGTGAGCACGGTCTTCGCCTTCTTTGTCGAGAACCGATTCCAGGGCGTCCAGCCATTCCTGGGTTTCGACGGGATCGAGGTCTTGCATGGCTTGCTCCAGGGCGGAAAGGCTACCAGAATCGGTTGCCTGAGTTAGCGACTGGCCTTGTGGGCAGACGTTTTGAATTCTTGGATTGCCGACAGGTTGTTCCGGCGGCGTGTAGTTTTACTACAAATCTTCCGGCATTTCAGCCTTGGTAATGTATATACGAGTAGTAAAACTACAGATGAGCGGCTTGTGGCCCCCGGCTGCGTTGTGAGAATAATCGTTAAGGTTGGTCTTTTTCCAACTCGAATAGGTGAAAGCTTGATGCTGGCTGCCAAAATAATAGAAATTTCAGCTATTTCTAACTTTTGTTCGACACTCCTTCAGGTAGTGGGTTTTCGAAATCCACTACATGCAGCCCGATGCACGCCGATCAAGGATAGACCATGAGCCTCCCTTCGCTTGCCGAACTGCCCGGCATTCTCCTGCCGTTTGTCACCCGTGCCGAACAGTCGTTTCGCGCTGCCGTCGCCGCGCTCGATGATGACCATGGATTGTCCGCCTGGACGCCGGAGCGCTGGGCGCAATTTGCCCGAGTGACGGCCGCCAGTGACTTCGTCACTGAGCAGAGCGTGCGCGATCCCTTGATGCTGCTGATGCTGGTTCAGTCTGGCGAACTGGATCGCAGTTTTGCCCCCGGCGAATTGTGCGCACAGATTGCCGCCGCCGCGGGCATCGCCGAGACCGATGACCAGCTCGGCCGTGCGTTGCGGCGCCAGCGTGCGCGCCATCAAGTGCGGATCATCTGGCGCGATCTGACCCGTCAGGCCGACCTCGTGCAGACCTGCCGCGACCTGTCGGATATGGCTGACGCGAGCATCGATCAGGCCTATCAATGGTTGTACTCACGTCATTGTCAGCAGTTCGGCGTGCCGACCGGCCGGCGCAGCGGCGAACCGCAGCAGATGGTTGTCCTCGGCATGGGCAAGCTCGGTGCGGTGGAGCTGAATCTGTCGTCGGACATCGATTTGATTTTTGCCTACCCTGAGGGCGGCGAAACCGTTGGCGTAAAGCGTCCACTGGATAACCAGGAATTCTTCATCCGTCTCGGCCAGCGTCTGATCAAGGCGCTGGACCCGATGACCGTCGACGGTTTTGTCTTCCGCGTCGACATGCGTTTGCGCCCCTATGGCTCGTCGGGTGCGTTGGTGCTGAGCTTCAACGCGCTGGAGCAGTATTACCAGGACCAGGGGCGCGACTGGGAGCGCTACGCGATGATCAAGTCGCGGGTGGTGGCCGGCGACCAGGTGGCCGGCGCGCAACTGCAAGAGATGCTGCGACCCTTCGTTTATCGTCGTTACCTGGACTTCTCGGCCATCGAAGCGTTGCGCACCATGAAGCAGCTGATCCAGCAGGAGGTGCGGCGCAAAGGCATGGCCGACAACATCAAGCTGGGTTCCGGCGGCATCCGTGAAGTGGAGTTCATCGCCCAGGCGTTCCAGCTGATTCACGGCGGCCGCGACTTGAGTCTGCAGCAGCGTCCTCTATTAAAAGTCCTGAACACGCTGGAAGGTCAGGGCTATCTGCCGCCGGCGGTCATCAGCGAGCTGCGCGAAGGCTATGAATTCCTGCGTTACACCGAACACGCGATTCAGGCGATCGCCGACCGCCAGACCCAAATGCTGCCGGACGTTGCCCAGGATCAGGCGCGTATCGCGTTCATGCTCGGTTTCCCCGACTGGGAAGCCTTCCACGAACAACTGATGTTCTGGCGTGGTCGCGTGGCCTGGCACTTCGCTCAGGTGATCGCCGATCCCGACGAGGAGGAAGGCGCCGAAAGCGAAGTGGTGGTTGGCGGAGAATGGTTGCCGTTGTGGGAAGAAGCCCAGGATGAAGAGGCCGCTTGCCGTCAGCTGGAAGAGGGCGGTTTCGCCGATGCTCCGAAGGCGCTTAAGGCGTTGGCCAGTCTGCGCGGCAGTCCGCAATTGCGAGCCATGCAGCGACTGGGGCGTGAGCGTCTCGATGCCTTTATTCCACGCTTGCTTGCACAGGCTGTGGAGCACGCCAACCCGGATCTGGTGTTGGAGCGGGTGCTGCCACTGGTAGAGGCCGTAGCGCGCCGCTCCGCGTATCTGGTGCTGCTGACCGAGAACCCCGGTGCGTTGCGACGCTTGCTGACCTTGTGCGCCGCAAGCCCGTGGATCGCCGAGCAGATCACCCGCTTCCCGCTGTTGCTCGACGAGTTGCTCAACGAAGGCCGATTGTTCAAGCCACCCTTGGCGCCGGAACTGGCCGCCGAATTGCGCGAGCGTTTGACGCGCATTCCCGAAGACGACCTCGAACAGCAAATGGAAGCCCTGCGTCATTTCAAGTTGGCGCATCGCCTGCGGGTCGCCGCTTCGGAAATCGCCGGCAGCCTGCCGCTGATGAAAGTCAGCGATTACCTGACCTGGCTCGCCGAAGCGATCCTCGAACAAGTGCTGGCCCTGGCCTGGCGGCAAACGGTGGCCAAATACGGTTCGCCACTGCGCCCCGACGGGACCGTGTGCGATCCGGGCTTCATCATTGTCGGTTATGGGAAAGTCGGCGGCCTGGAACTCGGCCATGGCTCGGACCTGGATCTGGTGTTCATCCACGATGGTGATCCGCAGGCGGAAACCGACGGCCCCAAACCTATTGATGGCGCACAATTCTTCACCCGTCTGGGGCAACGCATCATCCACTTGCTGACGGCGCAGACCAACTCCGGCCAGTTGTATGAAGTGGACATGCGCCTGCGACCGTCCGGGGCCTCGGGTTTGCTGGTCAGTTCGTTGGGGGCTTTTGCCCGCTATCAAGAAAATGAAGCCTGGACCTGGGAGCATCAGGCATTGGTGCGCGCGCGAGTGTTGGTGGGCAGTCAGGATGTCGGCCAGGCTTTTGAAAAAGTCCGTGCCGCGATCCTGGGCAAAGCCCGTGACTTGCCGACCCTGCGCCAGGAGGTCAGCGAGATGCGCGCCAAGATGCGCGAGAACCTCGGCAGCAAGGGTACCGCCGCCGGAACCGGGCCGAACGCCTTCGAGGCCGCAGCGCCCTTTGACCTCAAGCAGGACGCCGGAGGTATCGTCGATATTGAATTTATGGTGCAATACGCGACCCTGGCGTGGTCGCAAACGCACCCGCCATTGCTGCGCTGGACCGATAACATCCGCATTCTGGAAGAGCTGGAGCACGAAGGGTTGATGCCCGTCGAAGATGCCAGCCTGCTGCGTGAGGCCTATAAAGCTTACCGCTCTGCCGCGCACCGGCAGGCGTTGCAGAAGGATGCCGGGGTCATACCGGGCGATCAGTTCGCGGACGAAAGGCGTCAGGTCATGCGGATCTGGCGTGAGCTGGGGCTAAGCTGAAACGGGATATTTGATACGCCACTATCCCCTGTAGGAGCGAGCTTGCTCGCGATGTTCGTTAACGATAACGCGGCGAGCCTGACGCCCCGCGACGTTCTCAGGTGCATCGCGAGTATGCTCGCTCCTACAGGAGTAGATCGGCAGTGTTGCGCAGATCGAGTTGCACCCATACCCATGTAGGAGCGGGCTTGCTCGCGATAGCGGAGTGACAGTCGACAGCAATGTTGAAGGTGATGACCCATCGCAAGCCGCCATGCTTCCACAGAGATTCTCGAGGCGGGGAGGCGTAGGCCTCCCCGGTTCGTTTATGGAAACCACATGAAAATTCTGATCGTTGGGCCCAGTTGGGTCGGTGACATGGTGATGGCGCAGACACTGTTTCAGTGTCTCAAACAACGCCACCCGCAGTGCGAAATCGACGTGCTGGCCCCCGAGTGGAGCCGGCCGATTCTTGAGCGCATGCCCGAAGTTCGCCAGGCCTTGAGCTTCCCGCTCGGTCACGGCGCACTGGAGTTGGCGACCCGTCGGCGCATCGGCAAATCCCTGGCTGGGCAATACGACCAGGCAATCCTGTTGCCCAACTCCCTGAAGTCGGCTCTGGTGCCGTTCTTTGCTGGCATCCCGAAACGCACCGGCTGGCGTGGCGAGTTTCGCTACGGGCTGCTTAATGATGTGCGCACGCTGGACAAAGACCGTTATCCGCTGATGATCGAGCGCTTCATGGCGCTCGCGTACGAGCCGGGCGTCGACTTGCCGCAACCGTACCCGCGCCCGATGTTGCAGATCGATCCGGTCACCCGTGAAGCGGCACTGGCCAAGTTCGGCCTGGTCCTTGATCGTCCGGTGTTGGCGCTGTGCCCCGGTGCCGAGTTCGGCGAATCCAAGCGCTGGCCGTCGGAGCATTACGCGAAAGTGGCTGAAGCGAAAATCCGCGAGGGCTGGCAAGTCTGGCTGTTCGGTTCGAAAAACGACCATGCCGTGGGCGAAGACATCCGCGCTCGGCTGATTCCCGGTCTGCGTGAAGAGTCGGTCAACCTCAGCGGCGGCACCTCGCTGGCCGAAGCCATCGATCTGCTGTCCTGCGCCGATTCGGTGGTGTCCAACGACTCCGGCCTGATGCACGTCGCTGCTGCGCTGAATCGCCCATTGGTGGCGGTTTACGGCTCGACGTCGCCCGGCTTCACGCCGCCTTTGGCCGAGCACGTCGAGATCGTGCGTCTGGGCATCGAATGCAGCCCTTGCTTTGATCGCACCTGCCGTTTTGGCCATTACAACTGCTTGCGCCAGCTCATGCCGCAAGTGGTGAACGATGCTTTGCAGCGGTTGCAGGGCACTGTGGTCGAGGTCAAATAGTTTGCGCGTTCTGTTGATCAAGACTTCATCGCTGGGCGACGTGATTCACGCGTTACCGGCGCTGACCGACGCGGCGCGGGCAATTCCCGGCATCCAGTTCGACTGGGTGGTGGAAGAGGGCTTCGCCGAAATCCCGACCTGGCACCCGGCCGTGGGCAAGGTGATTCCGGTGGCGATCCGTCGCTGGCGTAAAAACATCTGGCAAACCATCAAGAGTGGTGAGTGGAAGCGATTCAAGCAAAGCGTTCGCTCCACGAAATACGATCTGGTGATCGACGCCCAAGGCCTGTTGAAAAGTGCTTGGTTGACCCGTTACGTCAAGGCGCCGGTGGCCGGACTGGACAAGCGCTCGGCGCGCGAACCGATCGCCGCGCGTTTTTACGATCGGCGCCTGGCAGTTGCCCGTGGTCAGCACGCTGTGGAGCGGGTTCGTCAGTTGTTCGCCATCGCGCTGGGCTATGACTTGCCCAAAGGTCTGGGTGACTACGGTCTGAATGTCGAGCGCATGGTGGAGTTGCCGCGCAAGAATCCCTACGTGCTGTTTTTGCATGGCACCACCTGGGACACTAAGCACTGGCCCGAAGCCTACTGGCGCGAACTGACCGAGCGCGTAGGTTATCTCGGTGTAGGCGTGAAATTGCCTTGGGGCAATCCGCTGGAGAAAGCCCGTGCCGAGCGCATTGCGTCGGGTTTCAAACACGCCGAAGTCCTGCCGAAGCTGAACCTGGCCGGTGTCGGCAAGGTGCTGGCCGGTGCGCAGGCCTGTGTCGCGGTGGATACCGGTCTTGGCCATTTGGCGGCCGCGCTGGATGTGCCGACGCTATCGTTGTTCGGCCCGACCAACCCGGGGCTGACCGGCGCCTACGGCAAATCGCAGATTCACTTGGCCAGCGACTTCCCCTGTGCGCCGTGCCTGCAAAAGAAATGTACGTATCAACCGACGGCCGAAGATGCCCGTCAGTTTGACCTGAAACGCGAGTGGCCCCTGTGCTTCACGCGCCTGAATCCCGAGCGTGTCGCCAGCCGTCTGAGCACGTTGTTACTGGCTGAGGAGCTGCGTTGATGCAATTGGCATTTGTTCTGTACAAATACTTTCCGTTTGGCGGTTTGCAGCGCGATTTCATGCGCATCGCTCTGGAGTGCCAGAAGCGCGGTCATCAGATTCGCGTCTACACGCTGATCTGGGAAGGCGACGTGCCGCCGGGCTTTGAAGTGCTGGTGGCGCCGGTCAAGGCGTTCTTCAATCATCGGCGCAATGAAAAACTCAGCGAGTGGATGGAGGCGGACCTGGCCAAGCGTCCGGTCGACCGCCTGATCGGCTTCAACAAGATGCCGGGCCTGGACGTCTACTACGCCGCCGACGGCTGTTTCGAAGACAAAGCGCAGAACCTGCGTAACTCGCTGTACCGTCGCTGGGGCCGCTATCGCCATTTCGCCGAGTACGAGCGGGCCGTGTTCGCCAAGGACGCCAAAACCGAGGTCTTGATGATCTCCGAAGTTCAGCAGCCACTGTTCATCAAGCATTACGACACACCGCTGGAGCGCTTCCATCTCTTGCCGCCGGGTATCGCCCAGGACCGTCGCCGACCGACGGATGCCGATGAGATTCGCGCCGGATTCCGTGCCGAATTCAACCTCAAGGACGATGAGCTGTTGCTGGTGCAGATCGGCTCCGGGTTCAAGACCAAGGGCGTGGATCGCAGCCTAAAGGCGTTGGCCGCATTGCCAGCTGACCTGAAGAAACGCACCCGCCTGTTTGTAATCGGCCAGGACGACCCCAAGTTATTCCAGATGCAGAGTGCGACACTGGGGCTTGGCGATAACGTGACGTTCCTTAAAGGGCGTAGCGATATCCCGCGTTTCCTGTTGGGTGCCGACCTGTTGATACATCCGGCGTACAACGAAAATACCGGTACCGTTCTGCTTGAAGCCCTGGTCGCCGGGTTGCCGGTGCTGGTGAGCGCGGTCTGCGGTTATGCGCATTACATTGCCGAGGCTGACGCTGGCCTTGTGCTGGATGAGCCTTTCGAACAGGCACAACTGACGCAGTGCCTGACCGGCATGTTGAACGACGCTCAAGCAAGGGCGGCCTGGAGCCGAAACGGTCTGGCCTTCGCCGAGACGGCCGACCTCTACAGCATGCCGCAGCACGCGGCCGATGTGATTCTGGCGGAGCACGCTAAATGAAGTTGATGCTGGCTGAACCGTTCAAGAGCCTCTGGGCCGGACGTGACCCGTTCGCCGAAGTCGAGGGTTTGCAGGGCGAAGTGTACCGTGAGCTTGAAGCACGCCGTACCCTGCGCACCGAGGTGAACGGCCACGGGTTTTTCGTGAAGATCCACCGTGGCATCGGCTGGGGTGAAATCTTCAAGAACCTGCTCACCGCCAAACTGCCGGTGCTCGGCGCGGGTCAGGAGTGGAAGGCCATTCAACGCCTGCACGAAGCCGGCGTGCCGACCATGACCGCCGTCGCTTACGGCGAAAAGGGCAGCAATCCGGCCGACCAGCATTCATTTATCGTCACCGAAGAACTGGCGCCAACCGTCAGTCTCGAAGATTTCAGTATCAACTGGCTCAAGCAACCGCCGGAGCCAAGGCTCAAGCGTGCGCTGATCGCCGAAGTCGCGCGCATGACGGGCATGATGCACCGTGCTGGCGTCAATCACCGCGACTGCTACATCTGCCATTTCCTGCTGCACACCGACAAACCGGTGACCTTTGATGACTTCAAACTGTCGGTGATCGACCTGCATCGCGCCCAGACCCGCCCGGCGATCACCCAGCGCTGGCGCAACAAGGATCTGGCGGCACTGTACTTTTCCGCGCTGGACATCGGTCTGACCCGGCGCGACAAGCTGCGCTTCCTCAAGGGCTATTTCCAGCGGCCTCTGCGGCAGATTCTGGGCGAGGAGGCCGGGTTGCTGAACTGGCTCGAAGGCAAGGCCAACAAACTTTACGACCGAAAACAGCGATACGGAGATGCGCTCTGATGTCGGGTTGGAGACTGGAGCCGGCATACAGTGATCTGGCAGAGGACTTCGGCAGCCTGGAGGCCGTGTTCTCGCTCCAGGGCGAGCGGCTGACTCGAGATCCGCTGTCCGAGGTCATCCGCGTGCGGCGCAATGGCGTCAATTACTACGTCAAACGCTATGTCGGCGCTGGCAAGGGGTTGCGTCGCTATATCGGTAAACCCCGAGTGAAGATGGAGTGGCAAAATCTCAAGCGCTTCGCCAAGTGGGGAATTCCCACTGCCGAAGTAGTGGCGTGGGGGCTCGAACGACGCGGAGCGGCGTACGATCGCGGTGCGATGATCACCCGCGAGCTGCCCAATACCGAAGACTTGTCGGCATTAGCCGAACGCCACGACCCGAAACTGGCGGATCGCGCCTGGGTAGATAGCGTCAGTCGCCAGTTGGCCCAGTACACCCGAACCATGCACGACCACCGCTTCACCCATAACGATCTGAAGTGGCGCAACCTGCTGATCGACGATCAGGCTCAGCTGTTCCTGATCGATTGCCCCAACGGTGATTTCTGGCGCGGGTTCTGGCTCAAGTACCGCATTACCAAGGATCTGGCATGCCTGGACAAGGTTGCCAAGTATCAACTGTCGGCCACGCAGCGCCTGCGCTTCTACCTGCAATACCGCAATCGGACCCGGCTCAATGCGGCCGATAAAAAACGCATCCGGCATGTGGTGAGATTTTTCGAGGGACGCGAATGACTGATTTCCTGGCGGCTGAAGATCGTGCGCTGCTCGAGCGACATGGTCTCGGCACGTTCGATGCCCTCTGGGCCAAGCAGCTCGAGGCGGTGGATGAACCCAACACCGGTCGGGGAGGCTGGAGCAGCGTGTTTCGGCTGGATCTGGAAGGTCAGGGCTTTTACCTGAAACGCCAGAGCAATTACATGACCCGCACGTTGCGCGCGCCGTTCGGCGAGCCGAGCTTTGCCCACGAATTTCGAAACATCGTGCGCTATCAGAAGTTGGGCATTCCGGCGCTGCAAGCGGCGTTCTACGGCGTGCGAAAGATCGATGGAGAGGTCCGCGCGATCCTGTTGACCCGAGCCCTGGATGGCTGGGACGATCTGGATTCGCTGTTGCAGCGCTGGTCGCAGCTGAGCCCGCAGCAGCACTCGCAAATCCTCAAGGCCTGCGGTGAACTGGCGCGGCAACTGCACGCCAAGCGTCAGGTGCATGGTTGCTTCTACCCCAAGCACATCTTTCTGAGAGCGACCGCAAAAGGCTATCAGGGTCAATTGATCGATCTGGAAAAGACCCGGCCGTTGCTTTACGGGCAGCGTGACCGGGTCAAGGACCTGGAGCCTTTGACACGCCGCGCCCCCGAGTGGGACGTGTCGCAATTGCGTGAATTGCTCGCCGCTTATCTGGATCAAGGTCAGGAAAGCTCTCTGATCGACAGCTGGTTACAGCGTCTTACGGCGCGCCGTAGTCACAAGGGGCCGCGTTGATGCGCTTGTCTGAACTGAAATCCGCTGGCCGTAGTCCAGACTTGCCACTGAATGTGACACTTGCTGACGCCGCTGGCCCTGCCGATCTGCAACTACTGAGCCTATTGCGGGTATTGCCGGGGCAGCGCTACGTCGGTGCCGGTGTCTGGCGTGGCCGACCGGTGCTGGCCAAGTTGCTGGTCGGCCATAAGGCGGCACGACATTTTCAGCGGGAGCTGGACGGTGTGCGCTTGCTCGCCGCTCAAGGACTGACCACGCCGCAACTGCTGGCCGATGGCCTGAAGGACGGCGAGGGTGGCTGGCTGTTGTTTGAGTTTCTGGAGCGCGCCGAAAGCCTGGGCGATACCTGGAAACAGGTTGAGCAACAGCCTGAATTGTCCGATGGGCAAGGAGCGGTGCTGGCTGAGGCCTTGGGCGCAATCGGTCAAATGCATCGCAGGGGCCTGTGGCAGGAAGACTTGCACCTGGACAATCTGTTGCGCCAGGGCGGTCGTCTGTACTTGATCGATGGTGCCGGAATCTGCTCGGAAACACCGGGCAAACCGCTTTCGCGACAGAAAGTCCTGGAAAACCTCGGGGTGTTTTTCGCTCAGCTGCCCACATCGCTGGATCCGTTCATCGAAGAGTTGCTGGTGTATTACCTGCTCAGCAACGGCGAGCATGCCCTGCCCATGGAGGCGCTGCAAAAGCAGATCGACAAAGTCCGCCAATGGCGCCTCAAGGATTATCTGATCAAGGTTGGCCGTGAGTGCTCGTTGTTCAGTGTGCAGCGCGGTGCGTTCGGTTTGCGGGCGATTCGTCGTGAGGAAGAGGCGGCCATGTTGCCGGTGCTTGAGCAGGCCGACGCGTTGCTTGATCAGGGACACCTCTACAAAACCGGCGGCGCGGCGAGTGTCGGCAAGGTTGAGGTGAATGGCCGCACTTTGGTGATCAAACGCTACAACATCAAGGGGTTTGCCCACTGGCTCAAGCGTTTCTGGCGCCCGAGTCGCGCCTGGCATTCCTGGCGCGAAGGCAATCGTCTGGCGTTCCTCGGCATTGCCACGCCCAAGCCGCTGGCGTTGCTGGAAAAGCGTTTTCTGTGGTTGCGCAGCCGGGCTTACCTGGTCACCGAGTATTTGCCGGGGCCCGACATCATCGAGAGGTTTGCGCCCTATGTTGAGAGTGGCGATGCGCCGGAGTCCGAGCTGGTCGCGCTGGATCATCTGTTTGCCGAGCTGATTCGTCTGCGTATCAGCCATGGCGACTTCAAGGGGCATAACCTGTTCTGGCACGAGGATCGCTGGGCGCTGATCGATCTTGATTCAATGTGTCAGCACGGCACTGTAGGCAGCTTTGCCCCCGCCTATTTGCGCGATCGTGCGCGGTTCATGCGCAACTGGGCCGAGAGCAGTGCGCTGTATCAGAAAATCGATCAACGTCTGCCCAAAGACGTTTCGAGCGCTATTTAAACTCTTTCGCGAGCTGAATCGCTCCCACAAAGGATCCGGGTCGAGCGCACAATTTGTGTTCGCATCGGATCGCATGGGCGCGCGAGGTTGCTCGCGAGGACGTCGCAATTGCCAACCGATAAAGCAGACAAACTCTGATGAATTGTCCTACGCGATCCTGGGACGCCATGAACTGTGGCTGACATCGCCCCGATGCTAGTTTGTCTGACGTTCTCGGGGGGGCAAGATGTTGGCGATGAAAAAAGCTGTGACGCTGGGCGTTTTTTCATGGGTTTTGACCGGCTGCGGCACCGTCATGAGCGTCTTGCAGAGCGATGCCGACGTTGCTCAGGATTTGCGCAGGCAAAAAACCTACTGCCAGGCCATTCCGCGGGTTTATAGCGGGCTGGCCTATGATTTCTGCATGTTGAATGGGCCACCCCAGCCCGGTGGAATCATGGCGCCAGCCTTGTTGCTGGATCTTCCACTATCTGGCGTGTTTGACACGATTTCGCTGCCATATACGATTTACCGTCAGTTTGCGGATGGTCATATCGGCATTTACTGGCGCACCGGTGGTAGTTGAGCCGCCAGGAGATGTTTCTGCAGGGCGATTACCCTGGGGCAATTCGCAAAGGGTCATTCCCTCCACGTTTACGCTATAATCCCGCCCTTTAGCTGTCTCTCGCCCCTTGCGAGGGCACATTAATTTTTGAGGCGCTTGCGCCTGCACGCAGACTAAAGAGGCTAGACCCCTGTGGCATTGACGATTCTTGGCCTGTCCGGCGCCCTTAGCCATGATCCTTCCGCAGCCCTGTATATCGACGGCAAGCTGGTCGCGGCCGCTGAAGAAGAGCGCTTCGTACGCGATAAACATGCAAAGAACCGCATGCCCTACGAATCGGCAAAATTCTGCCTGGAGCAGGCCGGTATCAAACCTTCCGACGTTGACGTGGTAGCGATTCCATTCGCCCCGATCAGCTTGTTCGGCAAGGCCCGCTGGCAGTACGCCAAGCGTTACTGGTACGCCCCGGACCGTGCACTCGACGCGATCCTGATGGGCAACCGTCGCTACAAGCGCTATCGCAACAAGATCGTCTGGTGCCTGGAGCAACTGGGTTTTGATCCGAAGAAAATCAAGATCGAGCCGGTCGAACACCACCTGGCCCACGCCTCCAGCGCTTATCACTGCTCCGGTTTCAAAGAGAAAACCGCGATCCTGGGCATCGACGGCAAGGGCGAGTACGCCACGACCTTCTTCGGTTATGGCGAAAACGGAAAGATCCACAAGATCAAGGAATTCTTCGATCCGGACTCCCTCGGCGGCCTGTATGGCGCGATTACCGAGTTTCTCGGTTTCGATATGCTCGATGGTGAGTTCAAGGTCATGGGCATGGCGCCGTACGGCGACGCCAGCAAATACGATTTCTCGCGCCTGGCTTCGTTCGAAAACGGCGAGCTGGTGATCAACACCGACTACGCCAACGTCATCGGCCTGCGTCGCTACAAAGAGAAAGGCAAGGGCTACTACTTCTCGCCGAAGCTGATCGAGTGGCTGGGTCCCAAGCGCGAAGGCGATATCGCCGATGAACCTTACATCCACTACGCCGCGAGCATTCAAGCGCTGTTCGAAAAAATATCGCTGCAGATGATCGACCACTACCTGGGCGACGTGCTCAAGGAAACCGGCAAACTGGCCTACGCCGGTGGCTGTGCGTTGAACGTCAAGCTCAACCAGAAAATCATTGCCCGCGACGACGTCAAAGAACTGTTTGTGCAGCCTGCATCCGGCGATGCCGGTACCGCAGTCGGCGCCGCCGCCTATGTGTCCCACGCCCGTGGCGTCCCGGTCGAGAAGATGGAACACGTCTACCTCGGCCCGTCGTACAGCAACGAAGACGTGATCGCAGCCTGCGCCCGTCATGTCGACAAGCCGAACTGGCGCAAGCTCGACAACATGCCCGAGCAGATCGCCAAAATCATGGTCGATGGCAACCCGGTGGCCTGGTTCCAGGGCCGCATGGAGTTCGGTCCGCGTGCACTGGGCGGTCGTTCGATCATCGGTTGCCCGAGCATTGCGGGCGTGGCTGACCGCATCAATCACCAGATCAAGTTCCGCGAGCGCTGGAGGCCTTTCTGCCCGTCGATGCTCGACACCGTGGCACCGCAGATGATCAAGATCGATCACCCGGCCCCGTTCATGACGTTCACCTTCGAAGTGGCGGAAGAGTGGAAAACCCGCGTGCCGGAAGTCGTCCACGAAGACGGTACCTCCCGCGCCCAGGTGCTCAAGCGCGAATACAACCCGCGTTACTACGACATGATGAAAGCGCTGGAAGTGCTGACCGGTAACGGCGTGTCGCTGAACACCTCGCTCAATCGTCGTGGCGAACCAATGATCTGCTCGCCGACGGACGCGTTGAACATGTTCTTCGGTTCCGATCTACAGTATTTGATCATGGAAGACATTCTGGTGGTTAAAGAGGGCGCAAACGCCTATGACACGCTCGGCTGAACGCCATGTGTTGCAGTTCTGTCACGGCTACGACGGCCCGTTTCTGGACTGCGCCCGGCAGTACGCCAGCCTGTTCGCGGGGACCGGCTATCGCGTGACCACGGTGTTTCTCACCGGGGTCGCCGATGCCGAAGTCGCTGCGGGGTGCGCCTCTGATGAAGTGCTGTTCATGGAGTACAGCTCCAAGGCCATTCGAGGCCTGAAGCTGGGTGCCATCGGCGATCTGCGTAAAATCGCCGCTTCGCGCAATTTCAGTTTCTGCATCGCTCATCGCTTCAAACCTGTTTACATCGCCTTGCTTGGCACATCGTTGCCGGTGATAGGCGTGCACCACGCTTTTGACGATTACAAGCGTGGCAGCCGCAAGCTGTTCGCGAATTTCTTTCGCAAGCGCCTGAGCTTGCTCGGCGTCTCCGATGCCGTGCGCGATGATATGCGCAGCTGCCTGCCGAAATGGCCGGCGTCGCGGATTCGTACGCTCTACAACCGGATCGATGTGGATACTTTGCAGGCAACCCAGGTGTTGGGCGCCGAAGCGCGGGAAACTCTCGGCCTGGCGGCGGACGCCTGGATTGTCGGCAACGTCGGGCGCCTGCATCCGGACAAGGATCAGGCCACGTTGCTGGACGGTTTTGCCAAAGCCCTGCCGGGCTTGCCGGCCAACAGCCAACTGGTGATCCTCGGTTCCGGGCGGTTGGAGGAAGATCTCAAGGCGCAGGCCCGTGAGCTCGGGATTGGTGATCGAGTGCTGTTTCTTGGTCAGGTCCCCGAGGCACGTCGCTATTTTCGTGCCTTCGATGTGTTTGCCCTGAGTTCCGATCACGAGCCGTTCGGCATGGTGCTGTTGGAGGCAATGTCTGCCGGAGTGCCATTGCTTGCAACCGCATGTGGTGGCGCGAAGGAAGTGGTTGAAGGCGTGGGCATTCTGTTCCCGCTGGGCGATGCCGAGCATTTGGCTCAAGGCCTGCAACATCTGGCTGCAATGGACGAGCAACAACATCGCCAATGCGCCGAGTTGATGCTTGAGCGCCTGTACGAGCGATTCTCCGACCGCGCGGTACGCGACGCTTTCTGGCACTTGCCGCATGTTACCGAACTGGCACAGAGGGGCTGATGCTCAACCGATTTCAAGGCTGGCGTGAACGTGGCTGGGCGGTAGTCGACGCCTCGGTTTATACCCAAACCTGGCAGCGTTATGGCGGCAGTGTTGCGACCCACCCCATGGTGGTCGAGCGTTTGGCAAAACTGGCCGACATCCCGGTTCGCTACCTCGCCTGGATGCAGGATGGCGACGTCAAGGCGGCCATTCCAACCTGGGGACGCGATCTGGCCTTGTCCAAGGACGTGCTCAAGCGCCGCGGCAAGAAAGGTCTGTTCGATCTGGGGAATGCAGAGATCATTCTGCCCGCCGCGGCTGATGCTCAGGTGCCTTTGCGCCATCGCGGGCGCTATTTGTCGGCCCTGAACGAGGGCCGTTTCACCGGCATCAAGTTGCAGGCCGAGCAGTTGGCGATGGCCCGCACGCCCGAAGAACTGTCGAAGAAGTTTCGCTACAACCAGCGCCGTGAATTGCGATTGCTGGAAGAGGCGGGCGGCGTGGTGCGCCCGGTTTCTGAGTTTTCCAGCAGTGAACTGGGGGCGATCTATTGCGATCTGTTCCAGCGCCGTTGGGGCTTTCCAGCGACAGGTGCTGAACGCATGGCCGAGGTCATCGAGTTGTTGCGTGAGTTGCTGATCGGTTCGGTGATCTTTCTCAACGATGCGCCGATCGCGATTCAGCTGGTGTACCGCGTCGAGACGCCGCAGTGGATCAGTGTCGAGTACATCAATGGCGGCGTTGATCCTGAAACCCGCGAGTTCAGTCCCGGTAGCGTGTTGAGTTTTCTCAATACCCAAAGCGCCTGGGAACATGCCCGCGCGCAGGACAAGCCGTTGCGTTTTTCTTTCGGTCGTGCCGATCGTGAATACAAGGATCGCTGGTGCAACCCCGTACCGGTCTTCACCGTATGAGCCAAGTGATGAGTCGCAAACAACAGTTGCTCAAGCGTCACCGGCGCAACAAGCGCATAGCTCTGCTCAGTGCACTGGTGCTGCTGGTTATTATCGGTGTGCTGGTCGCCTGGTGGGTGCCGCTGATGCTCGCGGTGCTGGGCTGGATCGCCCACGAGGCCTGGTTTGCCGACCATCTTTTCTACTCACCCACTGACGATTATGAGTACAGCTTCCCACCCTACACGCCACAGCCAAAGGTGCACCTGAGCGGCGATCAGCTGCGGCTGGACGATGGTGTCATGCTGGTCGACGATGCGACGCTGGTATTGGCGTTGCGAATCAAAAGCACATGGTTGGGGCGGTTCCTCGATCCGGTGATCGAATTGGCCGGGGGAGATAAACCAGACCGACAGGCTTTCGAACGTGGTGTGGACGGTTTGCGTTACCTGAACCTCAGTGGTCAGGCGCAGACACTGTCACAAGGTAAATTACGTCTGCGCGGGCGTTTCTGCCGATTGCTCGGCGAGCCTGTGCTGTGGGCCTTCGAACATCCCGACTACCGTCGTCAGCGGGTGATGGTCATCGCGCCCCATGCCGATGATGCGGAGTTGGCGGCTTACGGCTTGTACAGCCAGGCCGATGAAGCCTGGATCGTCACGCTGACTGCCGGTGAAATTGAAGCTGAACACTATCAGCAGATGGGATTGGACAAGGTCCAAGCTGCGCGTCTGAAAGGCCGATTGCGAACCTGGGACAGCATTGCAGTGCCGCGTTGGGCGGGGGTGCCCGAAGCACGCTGCGTGCAGCTTGGCTATTTCTGTCTGCAACTGGCGACCATGCAAGCTTCGCCGACTCAGCCGGCAGGCTCGCGCGAGGCGGACCTGAGTGACACTCGCCTGTTTCGCCAGTTGAATCCATTTGCGCTGCCGGGTGATGTCGATGGCGCGCCGACCTGGAACAACCTGGTGGCCGACCTGCGAGAATTGCTGCTGCGGGCTCAGCCCGAGGTGATTGTGCTGCCGCACCCGACCCTCGATCCGCACCCTGATCATATTTGTGCACATGCAGCCGTCCTTGAAGCCTTGAATGGGTTGCAATGGCAACCGACGCTACTGGGATACGCCAATCACTTGCATGACAACGATCGCTGGCCCATGGGTGATGCCGGTGCTGGCGTTGCGCTTGCGCCGAACTTTGATTCGACGCAGACAATGCATCCCTTCTGTCTTTTGCTGGCCCAGGCGCTGCAGCGTGATAAGGCCATGGCGCTGGGAATGATGCATGACCTGCAGCCTCGAGCCCCGCTCAAGCGAAGGTTGCGTCGCACGCTGCAACGGTTGTTAGCCGGGCGCTCCGGTTCGCCTTACGGTGAAAATGATTTTTTTCGCAAAGCTGTGCGCCGCCATGAGCTGTTCTGGCATTTGTAAAGTTTACGGGCCTGAAGTACACCTGCTGTGAGCGGGAAGGGTGTCAGGTGTTGCTGGGTGTGCCTGTTGCGGCAAGGAAAACGATGAAAGTTCTATTTCTGGTACAGAAGGATCAGCGGGCCATCCTGGACCGTTTATATGACGGCGTGGCAGCTCATTGCGAGTGCGACCTACGGTGGCTGAGCAGCGATGAGCAGCGCAACCTGCGCAGTTATTTCCGCCGCGAAGTCGATGTATCGCAATATGACCGAATCGTGTTTTTCCTGCGTTTCAAGCAGGAAATTCGCCAGGTCGGATTTATCCGCACGATTCCCAATCTGGTGATTCTCGAACACGATGCCTACCAGAATTACATTCCTTGCAAGTACACCGGTAAGTTCAGCGCGCACTACCGTCGGCTACCGTGGGCACGAATCATCAGTTCCGGTTTCGTGGTCACCGAGCGTTTGCGTGGCGAAGGATTCGACGCGGTGTTCGTTCCCAAGGGCTACGACCAGACTCAGCTTGAGGATCAAGGTCGAGACCGGGATATCGAACTGGCCTTTGTCGGCAGCACCAACAGCGTTGCCTACAGCGGGCGCAAAGCCCTGCTCGATGAGCTTGCCGACGTCGAACCCCTGGTGGTCACCCGTACGAAATCCGGTGAGGAATACCGCGACACACTCAACCGTATCCGTTTTTTTGTAAGCGCCGATGTCGGCATGGGCGAGTTCATGATCAAGAATTTCGAAGCCATGGCCTGCGGCTGTGTATTGCTGGCCTATGACCAGGGAGAGCCGGAGAGTCAGGCGCTGGGGCTGCGGGATATGCACAACATTGTTTTCTACCGGGACATTGCTCAACTTCGGGAAAAACTGGGCAAATTGCGCAGCGATCCGGATCTGGCAGAGCGTATCGCTCGAAACGGTCGAGACCTGGCTGTCAGTCAGTTCAGTTTTGCGCGAATCGGTCAGCAGATCGTTGAGGCGCTCAATCCGCCTTTGCGAGTTCGTGCGCCGCTGAGTCTGTTGGAAAAGGTCCGGTCGAAGCTGGGTATTTGACAAGCGTTGCCCGGCCATTGATATTGCTGGCGGCCTCTGGTTCTTGTTGGGAATCAGAGGCTTTTTTTCATAGAAAGCGAAATCGCATCGGGTTGCCGATCGTGCGCCCCAGTTATCGGTTGCAGTGGTGAAAAAGTGGTTGGTCCAACAACTGAACGCAATACGGCTTGTCTAAAGAATCCCCAGTCCCGGCTTTTTTCCCTATGAGTATCGTCAACGTCATGTGGGCAAGCGGTGCACCGTTCGCCTCGACTCATAAGGTGCACCACCAGATTTTGTCTCAAGCTCCGGCGGCGGCTTCGATTGAAACGTGGCTGCTTCAGGGGCATGCATCCGAATGTGGCGTGTTCGTCGGCAAGGTCCGTGAGTGGGGATTGTCCTCTGCCCGATTGAAGGGGCGACATTTCTGGCGGCTGACCCAGCCCTGGATGCACTACGGTTTTCAGCGTGCCCTCAAGGCCAGCGATGCGCGGGTGCTACTGCTTGATGGCCTGGGTGTCGCACGCGCGCTGTTACCCGTTGTCGAGGAAATGCCACATCTGCACGCGGTGGTGATTTTCCATGGCTCGACGCGGCTTAATGCGTTTGATCGAGCGCTCTTCAGGCGGCTACCGGCTACCCGGATGACATTGGTCGCGGTGTCACAAACCCTGGCGACTTCATTGAATCAGGATCTGCAACTTCCGGTCATGACCCTGCGTAGTGCTTTCGATCCCGCTGCCTTTCGTTCGGCCTTGCTTACACGCGAGCAAGCGCGTGCCCGTTTAGGTCTGCCTCTGGATAACACACCGGTTCTGGGAGCCGTGGGGCGTCTGGTCGCTGGAAAAGGTTTTGGCTGCCTGCTCGATGCCTTTGCTGCGGCATTGCATGAACGGCCCGATATGCAACTGGTGATTGTTGGCGAGGGGGCGGTCCGTGCCGAACTGGAGGCTCGAATTGAGGCATTGGGCCTGCGCGACAACGTCTTGTTAACGGGGCATCTGAGTGATGTGGCGCAGCTCTATCGAGCATTCGACTGGGTGGCGATGCCGTCACTGAGCGAAGGCCTGGGCCTGATCATGCAGGAAGCGGTCATGGCGGGTGTCCCGGTACTGGCCAGTGACCTCGAAGTATTTCGTGAACAACTTGCCCATAGCGGCTGGTTTGCGCCCGTAGAGGATGTGAACGCCTGGCGCGACGCTATCGTGCGAGCGTTCAACGTCTCGGCCAGGACGATCGCAGCAGATCAGTATCAGGAGCTTGCCCCGGATCAAGCCTGGCAGAGCTTCCGCCAGACGTCCCGGGCATTGCTCTCATGACGGCAGCAATGCCTGTTCGAGTGCGTTCATTGGAAAGCTGTCGTTCAGGTTTTCGCGTGCAATATAGCGAGCGAAGTGCTGCAGGTTGCGCCTGATCAAGTGCCGGGGTAGCGGCGCACGCAGAAAGCGCATGTCCGCCACGTCAATAAGGCCCATGCGTTTGTCTGGAGTAACTACAATGTTGCCTAGGTGCAGTGACCGAAAGTAGATCCCTGATTGATGAAGACTTCGTATCAGCCCCACAAGGTCTGGCAGTGCCTGCTGCCAGGTGAAGCCTTCCTTGCTGGCGATCTGGCGCAGGGTTTCCCCAGGCAGAGGTCGATAAAGTACCGCCGTCATGCCCGGGGTTTGCAGTTTGTGGTAGTGCAGGACCTCCAGGGTCGGCACGCCAAGTTTTTGCAACTCGACAGCATTGTCGATGAAACGTTTCGAGTAGGGGCGCAGCATCGCGGAAGAAAAAATGCGCTTGCGACGGAACAGTTTGAGAATATTCCCATTCTGCAACAGATAGACTTTCGGCCCGTAGCTGTCGGCTTCAAGTACTCTGGCACCTTCAATCATCTGATTTAGAGTGGCTTGCGAAAGCGGGGAGCATTGCATCGTAGAAAGCCTTGTTGGAAAAGCGGGGCGCTGTGGCGGGCAATGATGCCGAAAAGTTTCAGCTTTAACCATGCCAGGTTGGGTGGGTGAACTCTCACAGGGGTAATTTGATGCAAGAAAAACGCTGGGCGCAAGTATGGATGACGATGGGTTTGTTGTGGTTCCTGTTGGCCATCGCCGCTGCGCCTACGAACAAGATCTATCAACAAGGGTTGGTCACATTGCTGTGGTTGCCAGCGATATTGTTTTCCTGGTCTGCCCGCTCCCGGCTCCGTGAGTTGTTCCTTGAGCAACGCTGGGTCTACCTGCCGATGCTCGGACTTCTGGTCTGGTCATTGATCAGTCTCACATGGACAAACGCCCCGGACGTTTTTCGCGAGGCCAAGCGATTGCTCTATATCGTGGTGTTTGTGCTGTTTTTTTCGGTTTTTGCCAACGGTCGACCCGAGCGCGTGATTCGGACCATGCAATGGGCAGGTGTGGGCTTGTCAGCGACGGCGTTGGTGGCGATGATCAAGTTTTATGGCATTGATGGAAACGCTTGGGCTGCGCGCCTTGAGGGGCTTGGCGAGTTATCTCATCCGATCCTGGGCGGCTATGTCATTGGGTTGGCGGCTGTCTGGCTTGTGTTCTGGCCTCCCAATACCGGCAGGTTGCAAGTGATCTGGGTATCAGCGTTAGGCTTGCTTTGTGCCTTCGTAATGCTCAGTCAGAGTCGTGGTGCGGGGGTGGCTTTGTTTTTCACGGTACTTGCCATGCCGATGTGGTGCGGTGACCGACGCAGTCGCATCATCGCGGCAGCTGCCTTGATTGTGGCCGTGCTCGCAGTCTGGTTTTTCGAATCCTTCGTCGTGGCGCGCGGTATGTCTTATCGCCCGCAAATCCTGATCGCCAGTCTGCAAATGATCGCTGAACATCCATGGCTTGGCCTGGGGCTGGGTGGCGACTATCGGGTGCTCACGTCGGGTCAGGTTTTTGACCATACGCACAATTTGTTTACCCATGTGACCATTGAATTGGGAATACCTGGGCTCCTGTTGTGGTGTGCGATCTGGTTGGCAGTGCTGTACGAGGCATGGAAAGTCCGGGATACGCGTTATGCCAAGGGAATTATCGGAATCTGGCTGTTTTCTACGCTGGCAATGCAATTTGACGCTGCCAGCTTGTCCGGTACGCCAAGGCCAGAATGGTTTATAAGCTGGTTGCCCATAGGTTTGGCCAGTGTTTTGGTATGGGCGCGGGCCAGTTCCGACGCCTGTGATAAAATTTCGCGTTCTTCCTAATCAGTGAGCTCTACGATGAGTGATGCACCGCCTAAAGCGGGACAGGATTCCAGCCTGAAAATCTATCTTCGGCTGCTGGGGTACGTAAAACCCTACGTCGGTCTTTTCCTGCTGAGTATCGTCGGCTTCGTGATCTTTGCCTCGACACAGCCGATGCTGGCCGGGATTCTCAAATATTTCGTCGATGGCTTGAGCAACCCCGAAGCGGTGCTCTTTCCCACGGTCCCCTACCTGAAGGATTTGCAGTTGCTGATGGCCGTGCCGCTGCTGATCATCCTGATTGCTGCATGGCAAGGCCTGGGCTCGTTTCTGGGTAACTATTACCTGGCGAGGGTGTCGTTGGGATTGGTGCATGACTTGCGCGTCGAGTTGTTCAACAAGTTGCTGGTGCTACCCAACCGCTACTTCGACACCCATAACTCCGGGCATCTGATCTCGCGCATCACGTTCAACGTGACGATGGTGACCGGCGCCGCCACGGACGCCATCAAAGTGGTGATCCGCGAAGGCTTGACCGTGGTTTTCCTGTTTGCCTATTTGTTGTGGATGAACTGGAAGCTGACCATTGTGATGCTCGCAATCCTGCCGCTGATTGCATTCATGGTGGGTAACACCAGCAAGAAATTTCGCAAGCAGAGCAAAAAGATCCAGGTGGCCATGGGCGACGTGACTCACGTGGCTTCCGAGACCATTCAGGGCTATCGCGTAGTTCGTAGCTTCGGTGGCGAAAATTACGAGCAGCAACGCTTTGCCGCTGCCAGCCAAGGCAATACCGACAAGCAATTGCGCATGACCAAGACGGGTGCGGTCTATACGCCGATGCTGCAATTGGTGATCTACACCGCCATGGCTGTATTGATGTTCCTGGTGCTGTTCCTGCGTGGCGACGCAACGGCCGGTGATCTGGTGGCCTATATCACCGCCGCCGGCCTGTTGCCCAAACCGATCAGGCAGCTGTCGGAAGTCAGTTCGACTATTCAGAAGGGCGTTGCCGGGGCGGAGAGCATTTTCGAGCAACTCGACGTTGAGCCGGAAATTGATAACGGCACGGTTGAGCGTGATCGTGTCAACGGCCACCTGCTAGTACGCAACCTCTGCTTCACGTATCCGGGAACCGAGCGTGAAGTCTTGAAGAACATCAACTTCTCGGCGGCGCCGGGACAGATGGTCGCGTTGGTCGGTCGCTCCGGCAGCGGCAAGTCGACCCTGGCCAGCCTGATTCCACGTTTCTATCATCACGACGTTGGAGAAATCCTGCTCGATGATGTCGAGATCGAGGACTATCGCCTGCGTAATCTGCGTCGTCATGTTGCGCAAGTCACACAGCATGTCACCCTGTTCAACGACACCATTGCCAACAACATCGCTTACGGTGACCTGGCCGGTGCACCCCGTGCCGACATTGAAAAGGCCGCTACGGATGCATTTGCAATGGACTTCATTTCCCAGATGCCCCAGGGCCTGGATACCCAGGTTGGTGAAAATGGCGTGCTGCTGTCCGGTGGCCAACGCCAGCGTCTGGCGATAGCCCGGGCGCTGTTGAAAAATGCGCCTTTGCTGATCCTCGACGAGGCGACCTCGGCGCTCGACACCGAGTCCGAGCGGCACATTCAGGCCGCGCTGGACCAGGTCATGAAGGGGCGAACCACACTGGTCATCGCTCACCGTTTGTCGACCATCGAAAAAGCTGACCTGATCCTGGTGATGGATCAGGGCCAGATCGTCGAGCGAGGCACCCACGCGCAGTTGCTGGCCCAAAACGGCTACTATTCGCGCCTGCATGCCATGGGTCTGGACACTCCGGCCGAAGACATCGCCTGATGCGAAGCGACAGGGTGAGCCTGACTCACCCTGTCGTCGGTCGTCGCTTTTTTTTGCTCAAAAAATGAGCATTAACGCCCTGCTAATCATCCCGTTGCAGCCGTCGCACAAGCCGACGCCAACCCTGTGTTAATATCGCGCCCCTGTTCATTCTGTATGTGGGTTGCTCCATGAAGTTGTCCATGCCGCGATTCGATCAAGCCCCTGTCTTGGTGGTCGGCGATGTCATGCTCGACCGTTATTGGCATGGTGGTACCTCACGGATTTCTCCTGAGGCACCGGTACCGGTGGTCAAGGTCGATCACATCGAGGACCGCCCGGGCGGTGCCGCCAACGTTGCCTTGAACATTGCCGCCCTCGGCGCACCGGCCTCGCTGGTCGGTGTGACTGGCGACGATGAAGCCGCCAATAGCCTGGTTAATAGCCTCCAGGGCGCAGGCGTACGCGCCATTTTCCAGCGCATTGCGCACCAGCCAACCATCGTCAAGCTGCGGGTCATGAGCCGTCACCAGCAACTGTTGCGGATTGACTTCGAAGAACCATTCGCCACCGATGCTCTGGCATTATCTGCGCAGGTCGACGAATTGCTTGAAGGCATCAAGGTGCTGGTTCTGTCCGACTACGGTAAAGGCGCCCTGAAAAACCATCAGGCGCTGATCCAGGCCGCTCGCGCCCGGGGTATTCCGGTCCTGGCCGATCCCAAGGGCAAGGATTTCTCGATCTATCGTGGCGCAAGCCTGATCACGCCGAACCTCAGCGAGTTCGAAACTATCGTCGGTGGTTGTGCCGATGAGCATGAACTGGTGAACAAGGGCGCGCAGTTGATGCACGACCTGGATCTGGGCGCCTTGCTGGTGACCCGTGGCGAACACGGCATGACCTTGTTACGCCCGGATCACCCGGCACTGCACCTGCCGGCCCGGGCCCGTGAAGTGTTCGACGTGACGGGTGCCGGTGACACGGTGATTTCCACCCTGGCGGCCGCGATCGCCGCAGGTGAAGAACTGCCTCACGCGGTGGCCCTCGCCAACCTGGCGGCTGGCATTGTCGTCGGCAAACTTGGTACGGCAGCCATCAGCGCGCCGGAATTGCGTCGTGCCATTCAGCGCGAAGAAGGTTCCGAGCGCGGTGTTCTGGGGCTTGAGCAACTGCTGCTGGCCGTTGACGATGCCCGTGCGCACAACGAGCGGATTGTATTTACCAACGGTTGCTTCGACATCCTGCATGCCGGCCACGTGACCTACCTTGAGCAGGCACGGGCGCAAGGCGATCGACTGATCGTTGCGATCAACGATGATGCCTCAGTCAGCCGCCTGAAAGGACCGGGTCGTCCGATCAACAGTGTCGACCGACGCATGGCGGTATTGGCTGGTCTGGGCGCAGTGGATTGGGTGATCAGTTTTCCTGAAGGCACCCCGGAAAACCTGCTGAGCGCAGTCAAGCCGGACGTGCTGGTCAAGGGCGGCGATTACGGGATCGACCAAGTGGTCGGTGCAGACATCGTGACCGCTTACGGCGGTACGGTGAAGGTGCTGGGGTTGGTGGAAAACAGCTCGACCACGGCGATTGTCGAGAAAATCCGCAAGTCTGAATAAAGGTTAAAAGATCGCAACCTGCGGCAGCTCCTACAGGGATACGCATTCCTGTGTAGGGGCTGCCGCAGGCTGCGTTTTTTTGCTTTCAGGAACTGACTTTTTTGCGCGGAACGATTTTCTTCAACAGCAATTTTGCTTTCCCGCGCAGCCGGGCCAGACCTGAATCTTTGCTCGGCGGGGTCAAACCCTGCTGGCGCACCCAATCCTTCCAGCGAATTCGTTCATCCCTCACCAGCCAACCTTCCTGGCGGGCAAAACTCTCGGCCAGATACAGCCCGCGTGTGCTTGCTGGATACAGCTGGTCCTTTTTCAAGGTATAGAGTTCGGCCGTGGGGTGGCCATCCTTCAGGGGCATCAGGTACAGGTCGGGGCGCTTGCGATCGAGGCGAGCGACGAGTTGATCACCTTCCAGCCTTTCGTCGACGTGAAACAGGCTCAGGGATTTGGCTTCCTTGGGGACGTCCAGACGCAAGTCGTAGATCAGTTGCAGCGATGCTGTCGGTAAATGCACATATGCCCGCGGCCGTTCAATCAACATCAGATTGGCGCAGCGCACCGGTCGTGCCGAGCCGGACAGGGGCGTCAGGCGAAACGGCAAGGCTTCCCGGTAATGCAGGGCGGCGGAGTAGGGCGCAGGCAGCCAGGTTTCATTGAAGCGTCCACCAAGCCAGCCTTCCGGGGTCTCCAGCAAGCACTCCTCGGCAATCTCCTGAATTGCCGTGTGCAATGGCAGGTTCAGTTCATGAGCCGGCACATAACCAGAGATCAACTTGAGCACGACGTCCCCACGATCCTGGCGGCGCTGGCGAACCAGCACCCAATAGTCGCGATTCTGCCAATGCAGTGTCAGACGTACCGAAACCCCGAGATTGGCCAGTTCCAGGGCAAACCGTTCACTGTTGTCTACCGTCACCGGGCGACGGCGTTGCAGGGTCTGGGAGAAGTTCAGCGGCCTCCCGACGCTCTGGTAAGTCAGGCCTTCGGGGGTCGCTTCGACGAATAACGGCAGGGTCTTGAAGTTGCTCGGGTTCTTTCTTATGAGCGTACGCGGCATGTCGGCTCCTGCTTAAGGCCGCGTGGGGCGGCATCAGTTGCTACGTAGGACCTGGGCAACGGTCGCGACGTTATGGGCGAGGTGCAGCGGATTGATGGTCCCGACAATAGCACTGGCAACGCCCGGACGTTCAAACAACAACTCGAAACTGGCGCGCACCGGATCAACACCCGGGCTCAGGCAGACATGACCGCTGGCCAAGGCTTTTTTGACCAGAATGGCTTTGCCGTGTGCAGCAGCATAGTCAATCACGGCCTTCTCGTTTTGTTCGTTCAGATTGTAGGTGACCATGGCGCAATCGCCTTGCTCCAGTGCCTTCAAGCCACCGTCGACGGTTTTGCCGGAAAAGCCGAAGCCGCGAATCTTGCCTTCTTTCTTGAGTGCGGCGAGGGTCGCATAGACCTCGCAGTCGTTGAGAATCGCCAGATCGTTGCCGTCGGAGTGCACCAGCACCAGGTCGATGAAATCCGTTTCCAGACGTTGCAGGCTACGCTCCACGGAAAGCCGGGTATGAGCGGCACTGAAGTCGTGGCGCGACTGACCATCGGCAAATTCTTCACCGACCTTGCTGACAATCACCCAATCCTGACGTTGACCGCGCAGCAACGGGCCAAGTCGTTCTTCGCTGCGGCCATAGGCCGGGGCGGTGTCGATCAGATTGATACCCATGTCGCGGGCGAGCTTGAGCAACATGCGCGCGTCGTCGTCGCCGGGGATCTGGAAACCATTGGGGTACTTCACCCCTTGATCACGACCCAGTTTCACCGTGCCCAAGCCCAGCGGCGACACCCGCAAGCCGGTGCTGCCCAGTGGGCGATGCAAGTCGTGCAATGTCGGTTGGCTCATGGCAGCAGTTGCTCCCAGGCAGGTACACCCATTGGCGGCTTTGGCAGTTCAGGCAGCGGTGCCGGATGGCTTGGCTGGATGCCGTCGCGGGTCAGGCTGGCGATCACCCGGTCGGCGAAGTCCGGCGCCAGGGCCAGTTTGGTTGGCCAGCCCACCAGCAAACGCCCCTCTTCGGCCACGAATGCGTTGTCGGGTCGGACGAGGCCCGATTGCAGTGGCTCGGCGCGATCCACGCGCAGAGTCGCCCATTGCACCGTGCTCTGGTCGATCCACGGTAGCAATTGGCCGATTTCTTTCTGTGCTGTGGCGATTTGTTCGGCAGGTTCTCGGGCCACGCCCTCGGCTTCGGCGATATCGCCACCCATGTACCAGACCCATTGGCTATCCGCCGCCGGGTGCGTGGTCACGGTGATGCGAGGTTTGGTGCCGCCGCCCAGGCAGTGGGCATACAGCGGTTTGAGGCTCGGGCCTTTGGCGATGATCATGTGCAGCGGCCGACGCTGCATGGCGGGTCGACTCAACCCCAGCGTTTCAAGCAATGCTGCCGTCCCGGCGCCCGCGCTCAGGACGATGCGCTGGGCGCGGATTTCGCGCCCATCCACTTTAAGGCCGACCAGCACGCCGCCATCCAGCAGTGGTTCGACTGCCTGGCCGGCAAGCAAGCCGTCACCGGCCAGATCGGCCAGGCGCTGGATCAGACTCGGCACGTCGATCACCAGTTCTGCCAGGCGATAGACTTTGCCCTTGAAGCGTTTGTCTTGCAGGGCGGGCGGCAACTGGTCGCCCTTGACCTGATCGACGCGGCCGCGCACGGCTTTGCTGGCAAAGAAACTGGTGAGGTTGCCGGCGATCGTGCCGGGGGACCAGAGGTAATGGGCTTCGGACAGCAGTCGCACACCGGACAGGTCCAGTTCGCCGTCACCGGCCAGGGCTTCACGCCAGCGTCGCGGCATGTCGGCGATGGCTTCCGAGGCACCGGTCAGTGCGCCATGCAAGGCGTACTTGGCACCACCATGGATGATGCCCTGGGACTTCACGCTCTGCCCGCCGCCGAGGCTGGCGTTCTCCACTAGCACGGTCGAAAAACCTTCGCGGCGAAGACGCGCATTGAGCCAGAGGCCGGCGACACCAGCGCCGACAATCAGAACGTCGGTGGAAATAACGGATGGCATTCGGCGACCTCAGTGTTCAAGACGAGGGCGCAGTATACAAGGCATCTTCAGGATGCAGGTGAGCCTGTAGGAGGCGGCTTGCTGAGATCCAGCCAAAGCGGTGTGCCGGATGCACCGCTATCGCCAGCAAGCCGGCTCCTGCAGAGTGTCAGTGACCCGCAGTTTTGGAGAACAGCTGAATCACCACGACACCCAGCACAATCAACGCCATCCCCAGCATCGCCGGCACATCCAGTTTCTGCCCGTAGATAAACAGCGCAGCGACGCTGACCATCACGATGCCCATGCCGGCCCACACCGCGTATGCCACGCCCACCGGCACGCTGCGCACCACCAGCGTCAGCATCCAGAACGCAATGCCGTAGCCGACGATCACCAGCAGCAGTGGTAATGGCGTGCTGAAGCCTTTGACGGCTTTCATCGAAACAGTGGCAATCACTTCGGCGCAGATGGCTATGGCCAGGTAGTAGTAAGCGGTCATGGGTCAATCCTCGTGTGAAGTGTTGCTTTCTGAGCTTGGCATTCTAGGGATTCTCCAGATGCGGTAAAGTCATTACCTATCTGCTATAGAGATGGGTCAGTCCATGAACATGCAATGGAATCTGGAACAGCTGCGGTTGTTCGTCAGCGTCGCGGAACAGCGTTCGTTTTCCGCCGTGGCGCGGGATCAGCGCAAGGCGCAGTCGGCAGTCAGCAGTGCGATTGCGTTGCTGGAGGAAGACCTCGGCGTCAGCCTGTTTGATCGTAGCAGTGGCCGTCAGCCGAAGCTCACCGAAGCCGGCGCTGGATTATTGGAGGAAGCACGGGAAGTGCTGCGCCAGTGCGAACGTCTCAATGGCCGGGCACTGGCGTTGATGCGCGGTCAGGAAGCGCGCCTGCGCCTGGCCCAGGATGAGGCGATGCCTTATCAACCGATCATTGAAAGCTTCGAGGCCCTGGCGGAAAAATTTCCCAGCCTTGAAGTGCAATTGACCAGCGCGGCTCAGGGCGATGTCGCGCGCAAGCTGGTGGAGCGTCGCGCCGATCTCGGTTTGCTGTTCTTCCACGACCAGATTCCCGAAGCCCTGGAACGACGCGTGCTCGGCAGCGTGGAAATGGTCACTGTGTGTGGTGTTGATCATCCGCTGGCGAAGCAAGGTCGGATCGACTGCCAACAGCTGGCGAAGCACCGACAGTTGCTAATGTCGACTCAGTCCAGCGTGTATCCCGGCAGCGAACCGGCCAGCCCGCAAGTGTGGCGTGCCGACAGTTTCTATGTGATGGCTGAGTGGCTGGTGCGCGGACTCGGCTGGGCCTGGCTGCCGCGCCACGTGGTGCAGTATCCGACCTATCAGAACCAGATGGTCGAACTTGACAGCGAATGGACGCCGCCAGCCCTGGTCGTTGAGCTGGTCTGGCGCCGTGACGAACCGCTGGGGCCGGCCGCTCGCTGGCTCGCTGAACGTTTTGCCGTGCACTTGCAGGCGATCGGCGAGAAAAGCCGATAAACTCCGCCGCCATGAATAGAACTCTCTATACCGCGCTGTTTTATCTGGGGCTGCCATTGGTAGCGTTTCGGCTGTGGCTGCGGGCGCGCAAGGCACCGGCGTATGCCAAACGCATCGGCGAGCGTTTCTCGTATGGCATGCCTGCGATGAAACCGGGCGGTATTTGGGTGCACGCGGTGTCGGTGGGTGAAAGCATCGCCGCGGCGCCGATGATCCGCGCGTTGCTGGAACGCTATCCTGCGTTGCCGATCACCGTAACCTGCATGACCCCGACCGGGTCGGAACGCATCCAGGCGTTGTTCGCCAATGAGCCGCGCATCCAGCACTGCTATTTGCCGTACGACTTGCCGTGCGCTGCCCGGCGTTTCCTTGATCGGGTCCAGCCAAAACTGGCGGTGATCATGGAAACCGAACTGTGGCCCAACCACATCCATCAATGTGCCAAGCGCGGGATTCCGGTGGCGCTGGCCAATGCACGGCTGTCCGAGCGATCTGCCAAGGGCTACGGTCGTTTCCGCAAGTTGACGCAGCCGATGCTCGCCGAGATGAGCCTGTTCGCGGTGCAGACCGAAACCGAGGCCCAGCGTTTCCTCGACCTGGGCGCCAGAGCTGAAACAGTTGAGGTGACAGGCTCGATCAAGTTCGACCTGACCATCGATCCGCGGTTGCTTCAGCGTGCCGACGCGTTGCGTGGGCAGTGGCAAGCCCGGGAGCGTCCGGTATGGATCGCCGCCAGTACGCACGAAGGTGAAGATGAAGTGGTGCTGGCGGCCCATCGCCGGTTGTTGGCCAATCATCCCGATGCCTTGCTGATTCTGGTGCCGCGTCATCCGGAACGCTTCAATTCGGTGTATGCGTTGTGTCAGCAGCAAGGGCTCGCCACGGTCCGTCGTTCCACCGGCAATGCAGTCGACGCAGACACCAGCGTGCTGTTGGGCGACACCATGGGCGAGTTGCTGTTTCTCTATGCGCTGGCCGACAGTGCGTTCGTCGGTGGCAGCCTGGTCCCTAGCGGCGGGCATAACCTGCTGGAACCGGCGGCATTGGCCAAACCGGTGTTGAGCGGGCCGCATCTGTTCAACTTCCTGGAAATCGCCGCGCAATTGCGCAGCGCCGGGGCGTTGCAGGAAGTGGAGGACGCAGAAGGACTGGCGCTGGCGGTGCAGCGACTGTTTGAGTTGCCGCGGGATGCCCAGCGGATGGCTGAGGCGGGATTGAAAGTGATGCGCACCAACCAGGGCGCGTTGCAGCGTTTGCTGGATGGGTTGGGGCGGTTGATCGACAGATTTTGAGCCTGCTGGTGATCCTTTGTGGCGAGGGGGGCTTGCCCCCGTTCGGCTGCGAAACAGTCGTAATTCCTGCGGCTACGGTGCCGTAGAAAAATGCTATTGCAGATTTTGGGGCCGCTTCGCGACCCAACGGGGGCAAGCCCCCTCGCCACAGGAATGACTTTTACTGGTCAGGTCGCGCTTTCAACTGCTCTTCTGCCGCCTTGGCCAGATCCGGTGGCAGGAAATCCTTGTCCGGGTTGTAGTTGGGATTGAGCCAGCGTGCCAGGTCTTGTAGATCCCCCGGATTCAACGTGCCGGCCTGCTGCTTCAGACGCAGGTTGTCGAGGATGTAGTCGTAGCGGGTGTTGTTGTAGTCGCGCACCGAGGTGTAGAGCTGACGCTGCGCATCCAGCACGTCGACGATGTTTCGTGTACCCACCTGATAGCCGATTTCGGTCGCTTCCACCGCGCTCTGGTTGGAGATAATCGATTGCTTGCGCGCCTGTACCTGCTCGACGTCGGTATTCACCGCGCGGTGCAGGTCGCGGGTGTTTTCCACGATGCTGCGGCGCAGGGATTCGCGTTGCTGCTCGGTCTGGTCCAGTTGTGCATAGGACTGGCGCACCTGGGAGTTGATCAGGCCGCCGCTGTAGATCGGGATGTTCAGTTGCAGGCCCACGGTCGTTTGCTCGACGTTGCCGCCGTAGGGTTGGCCCAGGGGAACGGGATTGCTGAAGCCCAGTGCATCGTTGTCGCCTTTCTCGTATTTGGCGATCGCGTCCAGCGTCGGCAAGTGTCCGGACTTGCGTTGCTTGACGGTCTGCTCGGCGGCGCTGACGGCATAGTTGCTGGCCAGCAGATTGAGGTTCTGCCTGCCCGCCGTTTCGACCCAGGCCTTGGCGTCGTTCGGAACTGGCGGCAGGATCGGCAGGTTATGGCTGATGCCCCAAATCGATTTGTACTGACGGTTGGTCAGGGTGATCAGGGCTTCAAACGCATCATCCACCTGACGCTGCGCGACGATCCGGTTGGCGCGTGCGGTGTCGTAACTGGCTTGCGAGTTCAGCACGTCGGTCTTGTCCGACAGGCCGACGTCAAAGCGTTCCTTGGACTGATCGAGCTGGCGTTTGAACGCCGCTTCTTCGGCCTTGTTCGAGGCCAGGTTGTCCTGGCTGCGCAGCACGTTGAAGTAGCTGTCGGCGGTTTGCAGGATCAGGTTTTGCTCGGTCGCCGAGAGTTGCAGGGCGGCCTGTTCGTTGACTTCCTTGGCGGCCTGGAACTGGAACCAGCGATCAGCCCGGAACAACGGCTGCGCCAAAGTGGCCTGGTAGGAGTGAGCATCGCGATTGGACGTGGCGGACGGCTGATCGAGAGCCGTACGCACTTCGGAAATATTTGCGCCACCCGATAGGTTCGGCAACAGCCCGGCGCGGGCCTGGGGTACGACTTCCTTCTGTGCGCCGTATTGGGCGATGGCAGCCGCCAGATCAGCGTTATTGTCCACAGCTTCCTGATAAACACTGACCAGATCCGTCTTGGTCGATAAGGGCGCTTCTGCTGCCCAGGCCATTCCGTTGGACGCACAAGACACGGCAAGGGCCAGTGAGAGTTTGCGCAGCATAGACGATCCCTAGATTAAATATTACACAGGTAATTTGAGCGCCAAGGCTAAGGCGCTGCTCGTACGACGTCAATGCGCAGCTTGGCGTAGCGAGTGTAGTTGCGCAATCAGGCGGCAACAATCCTGGTTCGGCGTGTTATTGCGCCTTTCATCATGGCGTTTGCAACGGGGTTGGCGTTCTTCGCCCGTTGTGTCTAGACTGGGCGCGTTCTTGTCGGGGTGCCTTGCTATGAGGCTGAGATCGAATAATTTCGGATCCCGTTGAACCTGATCAGGTTAGCGCCTGCGTAGGGAACAAGATTTCTCGTCACCCGGCGAGTCCTCTTGTGCTTCGTCCGGGATGTTGTTCGACAATCGAACACCCCTCGAGCACTGAGCACAGCACAGCTGGTTTTCCCAGCGCCCGTGCGTCCATTCGTTTACAGGTTCGCTCCGACAAAAATCCACTGCCTGGATGCTGTCTGGAGAACCCGTGATGACTACAAAAGCAAAAATCGCCACCAACCTGAGTGACTCGGCCAAGGTCGATCAGCAATCGGTTCAGCCGTTTACCCGCTCGCAAAAAATCTATGTTCAGGGCACTCGCCCGGACATTCTCGTGCCGATGCGCGAAATCAGCCTCGACGTGACGCCGACCGACTTCGGCGGCGAGGTCAACGCGCCGGTAGTGGTGTACGACACCTCGGGCCCGTACACCGATCCCAACGTCATCATCGATGTACGCAAAGGCCTGGCCGACGTGCGTTCGCCGTGGATCGAATCCCGTGGCGACACCGAGCGCCTGAACGGCCTGAGCTCCAACTTCGGCCAGGAACGCCTTGCCGATCCGGAGTTGACCAAGCTGCGGTTTGCCCACGTCAACAACCCGCGCCGCGCCAAGCCGGGTGCCAACGTCAGCCAGATGCACTATGCGCGTCAGGGCATCATCACCGCCGAGATGGAATACGTCGCCATCCGCGAAAACATGAAGCTGGAAGTGGCTCGCGCTGCCGGCCTGCTGGACCAGCAACACGCCGGCCACAGCTTCGGCGCCAGCGTGCCGAAAATCATCACCCCCGAATTCGTCCGTGACGAAATCGCCCGTGGCCGCGCGATCATTCCGGCCAACATCAACCACACCGAACTGGAACCGATGATCATCGGCCGTAACTTCCTGGTGAAGATCAACGGCAACATCGGCAACAGCGCCCTGGGTTCGTCCATCGAAGAAGAAGTGGCGAAACTGACCTGGGGCATTCGCTGGGGTTCGGACACGGTCATGGACTTGTCCACCGGCAAGCACATTCACGAGACCCGCGAGTGGATCATCCGTAACTCGCCGGTGCCGATCGGTACGGTGCCGATCTACCAGGCCCTGGAAAAAGTCGGCGGCGCTGCCGAAGACCTGACCTGGGAGCTGTTCCGCGACACGCTGATCGAGCAGGCCGAGCAGGGCGTCGACTACTTCACCATTCACGCCGGCGTACTGTTGCGCTACGTGCCGATGACCGCCAAGCGCGTGACCGGCATCGTCTCCCGTGGCGGTTCGATCATGGCCAAGTGGTGCCTGGCGCACCACAAAGAGAACTTCCTCTATACCCATTTCGAAGACATCTGCGAAATCATGAAGGCCTACGACGTCAGCTTCTCGCTGGGCGATGGCCTGCGTCCGGGCTCGATTGCCGACGCCAACGACGAAGCGCAGTTCGGCGAGCTGGAGACCCTTGGCGAACTGACCAAGATTGCCTGGAAGCATGACGTGCAGTGCATGATCGAAGGCCCGGGCCACGTGCCGATGCAGTTGATCAAAGAGAACATGGACAAGCAGCTGGAATGCTGTGACGAGGCGCCGTTCTACACCCTCGGCCCGCTGACTACCGACATCGCGCCCGGCTACGACCACATCACCTCCGGTATCGGTGCAGCGATGATCGGCTGGTTCGGTTGCGCCATGCTTTGCTACGTCACGCCGAAAGAACACTTGGGCCTGCCGAACAAGGATGACGTGAAGACCGGCATCATCACCTACAAGATTGCCGCCCACGCCGCCGATCTGGCGAAGGGGCACCCGGGCGCGCAGATCCGCGACAATGCCTTGAGCAAGGCGCGTTTCGAATTCCGTTGGGAAGACCAGTTCAACCTGGGCCTCGATCCGGACACCGCCCGTTCGTATCACGATGAGACGCTGCCGAAGGATTCGGCCAAGGTCGCGCACTTCTGCTCCATGTGCGGGCCGAAATTCTGCTCGATGAAAATCACCCAGGAAGTCCGCGAATACGCGGCCAACCAACGGATCGAAGCGGTCGACGCGGACGTCGCCCAGGGCATGGCCGAACAGGCGGAGCGCTTCAAGCAGGAAGGCAGTCAGCTGTACCAGAAAGTTTGATGCCAACTGTAGGAGCCGGCTTGCTGGCGATTGCGGCGCCTCTGATGCACCGCGTCGCCTTTGATCGCTGGCAAGCCAGCTCCTACAGGACTGTGCAGACCACAACAACAAATGTCCCTCTGAGATAACACCCTTGAGCATTCAACCCAGCACTTACTCCCCCGATATCGCGGTGCCGAGCGACAAACGTGTCTTCGGCGGGCGCGATCTGTTTTCCCTGTGGTTCTCCCTCGGCATCGGCCTGATGGTCCTGCAGACCGGCGCATTGCTCGCGCCGGGCTTGGGCCTGTCGGGCTCGTTGCTGGCGATTTTTCTCGGCACGCTGGTCGGCGTTCTGCTGTTGGCCGCGGTTGGCGTGATCGGCAGCGACACTGGCCTGTCGTCAATGGCGGCGCTCAAGCTCAGTCTCGGTGCCAAAGGCGCGAGCCTGCCGGCGGTGCTGAACCTGCTGCAACTGATCGGTTGGGGCTCGTTCGAAATCATCGTCATGCGCGATGCGGCCAGCCTGCTGGGTGCAAAGGCGTTCAGCGACGGTAGCTGGCTGTCTAATCCGATCATGTGGACGCTGTTCTTCGGTGCGCTGGCGACTCTGTTGGCGGTGAGCGGTCCGTTGACGTTCGTGCGCCAGATCCTGCGTAAATGGGGCATCTGGCTGCTGCTGGCCGCGTGTGTCTGGCTGACCTGGAACCTGTTCGCCAAGGCTGATCTGGCCGCGTTGTGGGCCCAGGCCGGGGACGGTTCGATGCCGTTCGCTGTGGGTTTCGACATTGCGATTGCCATGCCGCTGTCGTGGTTGCCGCTGATTGCCGACTACTCGCGCTTCGGCAAACGGGCGAAAAACGTCTTCGGCGGCACCGCCATCGGCTTCTTTATCGGTAATTTCTGGCTGATGAGCCTGGGCGTGGCCTACACCCTGGCGTTTGCGCCGAGCGGTGAAGTCAATGCGTTGCTGTTGGCGCTGGCGGGTGCCGGCCTGGGGATTCCGCTGCTGCTGATTCTGCTGGATGAGTCAGAAAACGCCTTTGCCGATATTCACTCGGCGGCGGTGTCGAGCGGGATTCTGTTGCGCTTGAAAGTCGAGCACCTGGCGTTGGCCATCGGTGTGATCTGCACCTTGATCGCCTTGCTGGCGCCATTGGCCCAGTACCAGAACTTCCTGCTGTTGATCGGTTCGGTGTTCGCGCCGCTGTTCGGCGTGGTGCTGGTGGACCACTTCATCCTGCGCAAGCGCAGTGGCCAGGTGGCGTCAGCCGCGTTGCGCTGGCCGGCGCTGCTCGCCTGGCTGGGCGGGGTCAGCACCTATCATCTGCTGGCCAACCTGTATCCGGACGTCGGCGCAACCCTGCCGGCATTGGTTCTGGCAGGGTTGCTGCAACTCGTGCTGGGCCGGGCCTTCAGTTACGGCCGGGAAACAGCTCGGGCTTGATGATGCCGTTGAGGCGAGGGTAGGGGATCTTCAGTTCGACATGGCCCAGCGCGTAAGGCGCGATGCTGCTGGTTTCGTACTTGAGGATCACCCCGCCATAGGTCAGCGCCACGTTCTGGGTTTTCTGGAACGGCCAGCTCTTCACGAACTCCGGTTCCTGATCGAGCTTGGTGCTGATCAACCAGCTGTTGTGCGCGACCTGCGCCGCTTTCCAGAACGCGTCTTCCTGACCCGGAACCAGCATGTCCGACAGCGTCAGCACTTTCTGCTGCTGGCGTGAATAGTTGATGAAGCCGCGACCCGGCGTGCCATGGGCACCGCCCGTGTCCAGGTAGCTGGACAATTCGATGATCACCAAGCCGTCATGCTGCTCACGTACTTTCGCTTGCAGGTAGATGCTGTTGCGCGGACCGGCGGTGCGCAAAAACTGTTCGCGATAGGCCGCCAGCGTCGGTGCTACCGGCGCGTCGGGCGAGGTGCGGGTCATCTGCAACAGGCGCTTTTCGACGATGCCGTCCAGCGCAGGCTCGTCCGGAAAGTGCAGGGTGTCGATGTTGACCAGCGGGCAATCCGCGTTGGCGCAACCCGGTTGCAGTTGTTCCGACGCGTCGCGGGTAGTTTCCAGCGGCGCCCGGTAGTTGGGTTGGAACAGGCTCTGGCAGGCGCCCAGGGTCAGGGCGATGGCGGCCACGGAGGCAGTTTTGAAAAGCGACATGGACGTCCTTTCTGAAACAAGGGAAGGCAAAAAGTTACCGCTTCGACTCTAAACGAAGCGGTCAGTTCGCCACTAAGCTAATTAGAGTGGGTTTCGCCTTCACCGTCCATCCCGATGAGGGTAAAGGGGCTGCATCAAACGTCACAGGCGCGTTAGGATGGCGCGAAGTCGAGGCTCCAGGAAAAAAGGAGCCTCGTATTGGTTTGCAGCAAGAGGATAGTCATGACCGATTTCACCAACGCCATTCCGACGGCCGTCGATATCGTTCGGCGCGAAAAGTGCTTCGAGGGGTTCTACAAACTCGATCGCGTGCACCTGCGCCACGAATTGTTTGCCGGGGGCATGAGTCGTGAGATCAATCGTGAATTGTTCGTACGTCACGATGCGGTCTGTATGCTGCCTTATGACCCACAGCGCGACGAAGTGGTGTTGATCGAGCAGTTCCGTGTCGGCGCCTTGGGCAAAACCGAGAATCCATGGCTGATCGAACTGGTCGCTGGTCTGATCGACAAGGACGAACAACCGGAAGAAGTTGCTCACCGTGAAGCGCAGGAGGAAGCTGGGCTTGAAGTCGGGGCGCTCTGGCCGATGACCAAATACTTTCCATCGCCGGGCGGCAGCAACGAATTCGTGCATTTATACCTGGGGCGTTGCGACACCACCGGAGTGGGCGGCCTGCATGGGCTGGAGGAAGAGGCAGAAGATATCCGCGTCACGGTCTGGGCCTTTGAAGACGCCCTGCAAGCCGTACGCGACGGGCGTATTGCCAACGCGGCCACCATCATTGCCTTGCAATGGCTGGCTTTGAACCGCGTTGAAGTGAGGGGGTTATGGTCGTAAACAAGCTGCGCGATCGCTATCGGGTAGACCTGGCGGGGCTGCAAGCGTCCTGCGAGGCGAACTACGCGCGCCTGATGCGACTGCTGCCGGACATGCGCAGCGAGCCTGCCGCCAGGCGCATCGCCGTGACCCATGGCGACCAGATGCTTGGCGTACTGGCGCTGGAAGTGCTGCAGGTCTGTCCCTACACCACGACCCTGCAAGTGCGGCAGGAGCATAGCCTGCCGTGGCTACCGGTCCCGCAACTGGAAGTGCAGGTCTATCACGATGCCTGCATGGCCGAAGTGGTCAGCGCCGAACATGCACGACGCTTTCGCGGCATCTATCCTTATCCGAATGCCTCGATGCACCAGCCGGACGAAAAAGCCCAACTGAACATGTTTCTGGGCGAATGGCTGAGTCATTGCCTGGCACTGGGGCATGAGTACGAAGTGGTACGTTAATTGTGATTCGCAGTTGTGAACTGCGTCAGGTTCACGGATTTCCCCTTTCAATCGTCCCCCAGCATAATTGCGGTACTTATCCATTCCCGTGATCACGCCCTGGGAGAACCACCTTGCCGAGCGTATCCACCTTGACCACCGCCGATCCGGCGCTGCTGGTGCAGCTCTCCGACAGTCACCTTTTTGCCGAAGCGGATGGCACGCTGCTGGGCATGAATACCCGTGACAGCCTGCAAAAGGTCATTGAGCTGGTGCGTGCGCAACAGCCGCACATTGACTTGATGCTGGCGACGGGTGATCTGTCTCAGGACGGTACGCTGGAGTCCTACCAGCAGTTTCGCGACATGACGCGCCAGCTCGATGCTCCGGCGCGCTGGATTCCGGGCAATCACGATGAGCCGCTGATCATGGCCGAAGCAGCGGTGCAGAGCGCTTTGCTCGAACCGGTAGTGGATATCGGCAACTGGCGCATTACATTGCTCGATTCCGCAGTGCCGGGTTCGGTGCCGGGGTATTTGCAGGATGAACAGTTGCAGTTGCTGGCTCGTTCGTTGAGCGAAGCGCCGGAACGTCATCATCTGGTGTGTTTCCATCATCATCCGGTGTCCATCGGCTGCGCCTGGATGGAGCCTATAGGCTTGCGCAATCCCGAAGCGCTGTTTGCCGTGCTGGATCGTTTTGAGCAGGTGCGTGCCGTGTTGTGGGGGCATGTGCATCAGGAAATCGATCAGTTGCGCAACGGCGTGCGCTTGATCGCCTCGCCGTCGACCTGCATTCAGTTCGAGCCCCGGAGCGAGGATTTCAAGGTCGGAGAACAGGCACCTGGGTATCGCTGGTTGCGTTTGTTGCCTGATGGACGGCTGGAAACCGGTGTCGAGCGGGTTGTCGGTTACGAATTCACCGTGTATTACGGCTCCAACGGCTACTGACAACGCCATTCCGCCGTAGGAGCTGCCGAAGGCTGCGATCTTTTGATTTCGTTTTATAAATGCAAGATCAAAAGATCGCAGCCTCGTTGCACTCGACAGCTCCTACAGTAAACTCCGCTTCTTTAGCCGACGCTCAGGGAGCTCAAATGTCCGGTTCGATCCTTTATATCCACGGTTTCAACAGCTCGCCATTGTCGAAAAAGGCCTGCCAGTTGATCGCTGTGATGGAGCGTCTGGGCCTGAGCGATCATCTGCGTGTGCCGGCCTTGCATCACCATCCCCGCGAGGCTATTGGCCAGCTGGAACAAGCGATTGCCGAGCTGGGTCGGCCGCTGCTGGTCGGCAGCTCGCTCGGCGGCTACTATGCGACTCACCTGGCCGAACGCCTTGGCCTGAAGGCATTGTTGATCAACCCAGCCGTCAGCCCGCACAAACTGTTCGACGGGTATCTGGGGACGCAGAAAAACCTGTATACCGATGAAGCCTGGGAACTGACCCACGACCACGTGACAGCCTTGGCCGAGCTGGAAGTACCAGCCCCACAGGACCCGCAGCGTTATCAGGTATGGTTGCAGACCGGCGACGAAACGCTCGACTATCGTCTCGCCCAGCAGTACTACCGGGCCTGCGCATTGCGGATTCAGGCCGGTGGCGACCACAGTTTCCAGGGTTTTGCCGCGCAATTGCCGGCGATGTTGAGTTTTGCCGGTATTGGTGCCGATATGTATCAGGCAATCGATTTCGCATCGCTTTGATGCGATCTTTTTCCGTAGATTTCTTTTTTCACTGAACACTGACGACGAGACCCCATGGCCACTCCCAGCGCTAGCTCTTATAACGCAGACGCCATCGAAGTCCTCTCGGGCCTCGACCCGGTGCGCAAACGCCCCGGCATGTACACCGACACCAGTCGGCCGAACCACCTCGCCCAGGAAGTTATCGACAACAGCGTCGATGAAGCCTTGGCCGGGCATGCCAAGTCGGTGCAGGTCATCCTGCATGCCGACCATTCCCTGGAAGTCAGCGACGACGGTCGTGGCATGCCGGTGGACATTCACCCTGAAGAAGGCGTGTCGGGCGTCGAATTGATCCTTACCAAGCTTCACGCGGGCGGCAAGTTCTCCAACAAGAACTACCAGTTCTCCGGCGGTTTGCACGGAGTGGGTATTTCGGTGGTCAACGCCTTGTCGACCGAAGTGCGGGTGCGTGTAAAGCGTGATGGCAATGAGTACCAGATGACCTTCGCCGATGGCTACAAGGCGACCGAGCTGGAGATTGTCGGTACCGTCGGCAAGCGCAACACCGGGACCAGTGTGTTCTTCGCGCCGGACCCGAAATACTTTGATTCACCAAAATTCTCCATCAGCCGCCTCAAGCATGTGCTCAAGGCCAAGGCCGTTCTGTGCCCGGGTTTGCTGGTCAGTTTTGAAGACAAGGCCACCGGCGAGAAAGTCGAATGGCATTACGAAGACGGCCTGCGTTCCTATCTGGTCGACGCCGTCAGCGAATTCGAGCGTCTGCCGAACGAACCGTTCTGCGGCGCTTTTGCCGGTAACAAGGAAGCGGTGGACTGGGCGCTGCTGTGGCTGCCGGAAGGTGGCGACGCGGTACAGGAAAGCTACGTCAACCTGATTCCGACCGCCCAGGGCGGCACTCACGTCAACGGTCTGCGCCAGGGCTTGCTCGACGCCATGCGTGAGTTCTGCGAATTCCGCAGCCTGTTGCCGCGCGGTGTGAAGCTGGCGCCGGAAGACGTCTGGGAGCGCATCGCCTTCGTTCTGTCGATGAAAATGCAGGAACCGCAGTTCTCCGGGCAAACGAAAGAGCGTCTGTCATCTCGTGAAGCAGCCGCGTTCGTTTCCGGTGTGGTCAAGGATGCGTTCAGCCTGTGGCTCAATGCCAATCCGGAAACCGGCATGCTGCTGGCGGAACTGGCGATCAACAATGCCGGGCGTCGCCTCAAGGCCAGCAAGAAGGTCGAGCGCAAACGCGTTACCCAAGGCCCGGCGCTGCCGGGCAAGCTGGCCGACTGTGCCGGACAGGACCCGATGCGTTCCGAGCTGTTCCTGGTGGAAGGTGACTCCGCCGGCGGGTCGGCCAAGCAGGCGCGGGACAAGGAATTCCAGGCGATCCTGCCGTTGCGCGGCAAGATCCTCAACACCTGGGAAGTCGACGGCAGCGAAGTGCTGGCCAGCCAGGAAGTGCACAATATCGCCGTGGCCATCGGTGTCGATCCGGGCGCTGCGGACATGAGCCAGCTGCGCTACGGCAAGATCTGCATCCTCGCCGACGCCGACTCTGACGGCCTGCACATCGCGACTTTGTTGTGCGCCTTGTTCGTCCAGCATTTTCGCGCGCTGGTGGATGCCGGCCACGTCTACGTTGCCATGCCGCCCTTGTACCGCATCGACTTGGGCAAAGAGATCTATTACGCCCTCGATGAAGCCGAACGCGATGGCATCCTCGATCGCCTGGTGGCCGAGAAGAAACGCGGCAAGCCGCAAGTCACCCGATTCAAAGGCCTGGGTGAAATGAACCCGCCGCAATTGCGTGAAACCACCATGGATCCGAACACCCGGCGTCTGGTGCAACTGACGCTGGATGATTTCGAGGCAACTTCGGAAATGATGGACATGCTGCTGGCGAAGAAACGCGCCGGTGACCGCAAGAGCTGGCTGGAATCCAAGGGCAACCTGGCCGAGGTGCTGGGCTGATGCGTCTGGGCGTTGCCCTGGCCTGTGCGTTGCTGCTGACCTCCAATACGGTGTCTGCCGAGCCGGCGCCGGAGCTGCGTCTGTTGTCCGGGCATGTCGTTGACGGGATGCGCGGTGGCAACCTCTCGGGGCTTGCCCGCTGTGGCGATGAATTGTGGACGGTGTCCGATCGAGATGACGATCAGATTTACCGCCTCGATAGCCGCGAAAGCGTCTGGAAGGCCGAAACCGTGCACATCGAAGTGCCGACAGTGCCCGAAAGCGGTTTACCCTGGGGGTTGAAGTCCCGCGTTTGGGCTGCTTCGTTCGTGCGCGGTGGCGATCTGGATTTCGAGGGCATCACCTGCGACAGTGCCGGCAATCGCTATGTCGTCAGCGAAGGTCATGCTGCCGTCTTGCAAATACCGGTCGTCGGGCCGGCAAACTGGTTAAAGATTTCTCCTCTGATGGTTCGAGAAGCGCGGGCCAGTGGTTTGTTGCTGCACTTCAATGCCTTGTTCGAAGGCATAGCGGTCAATCCGGCGGGTGATCAGTTGTGGTTGGCGGCCGAGCGCGAGCGTCGCGGATTGTTGCTGATCAAGCGTCAACAAACCGTGTGGGACTGCGACGGCGGCTGTGTGCTGTTGAGTGAAGCCGGCAGGGAAATGCAGCCGGAGCAATTTACCTACGCCAAAGCGGTTCCCCGGGATTTCGCCGATGTATCGCTGTTCAATGGCAAGCTGTTTACGCTTGAGCGCAACGCCTACCAGATCTGTCGCCGCGATGCGCAGACGGCCAAGGTCGAGCGTTGCTGGTCGTACGCTGCCGAGTTATTGCGCAAAGAGCGTCGTTATCCACAGAACTATGGGCTGGAAGAGGCACTGATCGTGGATGCCGACGGCGCCTGGATCGGTGTCGACAACAACAACGGTGCTCGCGTCGATGGCGAAACCCGGCCGGTTGTCTGGCGCTTTGCCGCGCCGGACGGTGGCTGGAGCGTTACGCCGTGAGCCAGCAAACGCCCGGGCGCCGTGCTGGACGGGTGTTGATGATATTGGCGTGGTGCGCTGCGTTGTTTCTGGCCACGCGATTTTTCGGCCAGTGGGAAGCGCGTCAACAAAACCCGAACGTGGTCGTCACCTCGGAGCAGGGCCAGGGTTTCATAGAAGTGAAACTGGTCAGCAACGTACAGGGGCATTTCGTCGCCAGCGGCCAGATCAACGGCCAGCCAGTGGATTTCATGCTCGACACGGGCGCAACCGATGTGTCGATTCCGGCGGACCTGGCCAGGCGCTTGAAGCTCGAAGAAGGATTCGGTGTCACCCTGAGCACAGCCAATGGCCTGAGCCAGGGCTATCGCACCCGTATCGAACGCCTGCAACTGGGTGACATTGTGCTGCGTGATGTTCGCGCACTGGTGGCGCCGGGGCTACATGGCGATCAGGTGTTGCTCGGCATGAGCGCACTGAACAAACTTGAATTTACCCAGCGCGGTGGCACCATGCTGCTGCGCCAGACAACGAACCGATGAGGCCCGCATGAGCGACTCCCTTGATCTCAGCCTGGACGGTGTAGAGCGCCGGTCACTGGCTGACTTCACCGAAAATGCCTACCTCAACTACTCCATGTACGTGATCATGGACCGTGCCTTGCCGCATATCGGCGACGGTCTGAAACCAGTGCAGCGCCGCATTATTTATGCGATGAGCGAGTTGGGGCTGGACGCCGATTCCAAGCACAAGAAATCGGCGCGTACCGTCGGTGACGTGCTCGGCAAGTTTCACCCCCACGGCGACTCGGCCTGCTACGAAGCCATGGTGCTGATGGCTCAGCCGTTCAGCTACCGCTACACGCTGGTCGACGGCCAGGGTAACTGGGGTGCGCCGGACGATCCCAAGTCCTTTGCCGCCATGCGTTACACCGAAGCGCGGCTGTCGCGCTATTCCGAAGTGCTGCTCAGTGAGTTGGGCCAGGGCACGGCGGACTGGGGTCCGAACTTCGACGGTACTCTCGACGAACCATTGGTGTTGCCGGCACGTTTGCCGAATATCCTGCTCAACGGCACCACCGGTATCGCCGTGGGCATGGCCACCGACGTACCGCCGCACAACCTGCGCGAAGTCGCCACGGCGTGCGTGCGCTTGCTCGATGAGCCCAAAGCCACGGTCGAACAGCTCTGTGAACACATCCAGGGCCCGGACTACCCGACCGAAGCGGAAATCATCACCCCGCGCGCCGACCTGCTGAAAATGTATGAGACCGGCAAGGGCTCGGTGCGCATGCGCGCCGTGTATCACATCGAAGACGGCGACATCATCGTCACCGCGCTGCCGCATCAGGTCTCCGGCGCCAAGGTGCTGGAGCAGATCGCGGCGATGATGCAGGCCAAGCCGTCCAAGGCTCCGCAAATTGCCGACCTGCGCGACGAATCTGACCACGAGAACCCGTGCCGAATCGTGATCATCCCGGGTGCCCGCAAGAATTTCGACCACGATGCGCTGATGCAGCATCTGTTCGCCAGCACCGAGCTGGAGTCGAGCTACCGGGTCAACGTCAACATCATCGGCCTGGACGGCAAGCCGCAGCTGAAAAACCTGCGTGCGCTGTTGGTCGAGTGGCTTGAGTTCCGGGTGCAGACCGTTCGTCGTCGTCTGCAATTTCGCCTCGACAAGGTCGAGCGCCGCCTGCACCTGTTGGACGGTTTGTTGATCGCTTACCTCAACCTGGATGAAGTGATCCACATCATCCGTACCGAGGAGTATCCGAAGGCCGCGCTGATCGAGCGTTTTGCCCTGAGTGAAATCCAGGCCGACTACATCCTCGACACCCGTTTGCGTCAGTTGGCGCGACTGGAAGAAATGAAGCTGCGCACCGAGCAGGATGAACTGCTCAAGGAACAAGCCAAGCTGCAAGCCCTGTTGAGCAGCGAAGCCAAACTGAAGAAGCTGGTGCGCAGCGAGCTGATCAAGGACGCTGAAACCTACGGCGATGATCGCCGTTCGCCAATCGTCGAGCGCACCGAGGCCAAGGCCCTGACCGAGCATGATCTGCTGCCGAACGAAAAAGTGACGGTCGTGCTGTCGGAAAAAGGCTGGATTCGTTCTGCCAAAGGGCACGAAATCGATGCCACCGGGCTTTCCTACAAGGCGGGGGACGGTTTCAAGGCCCTGGCCGCCGGGCGTTCCAATCAGTTCGCGGTATTTATCGACTCCACCGGCCGCAGCTATTCGGTGGCCGCGCACACCTTGCCATCGGCCCGTGGCCAGGGCGAACCGCTGACCGGTCGTCTGACGCCACCGCCAGGCGCCACTTTCGAATGCGTGCTGATGCCCGAAGACGATGCGCTGTACGTGATCGCGTCCGACGCCGGTTACGGTTTCGTGGTCAAGGGTGAAGACCTGCAAGCCAAGAACAAGGCGGGCAAGGCGCTGTTGAGCCTGCCGAACAATGCCAAAGTGATCCTGCCGCGTCCGGTGGCCGATCGCGAGCAGAACTGGTTGGCCTCGGTAACGACCGAAGGTCGCCTGCTGATCTTCAAGATCAGCGACCTGCCACAATTAGGTAAGGGTAAAGGCAACAAGATCATCGGTATTTCCGGTGAGCGCGTGGCCAGTCGTGAAGAGTATGTGACGGACATTGCCGTGATCCCGGACGGTGCAACGCTGGTGTTGCAAGCAGGGAAACGGACCTTGTCGTTGAAGGCAGACGACCTCGAACACTACAAAGGTGAGCGTGGACGTCGTGGTAACAAGTTGCCGCGTGGCTTCCAGAGGGTAGATGCGCTGCTCGTCGAAAACCTCAATTAAGCGTCCTAGAGCGCCCGATCTACGATTTAACGCGTAGATCGACGCTTTGGCGCTGGAGTCGGAGCGCATATTCACGGATGATATGCCCTTTCAAGCGCCGGCGTGGCCGAGCGTTCTTCATATTTATTGAGTATTTTCACTGTGATCAGCCTTGTGGCGGTCACCTGGATGGGACGATGACTGCTCTGCGCCTTCCTTTTTTACTGATGCTCGCTGGGGTTCTTGGCCTGGCGGGTTGCAGCGTTCACCAGCCGGTGTCGTTGTATCAACTGGACAGCGGAAGTCCGGTTCAGCCTGCGCAAAGCGCGGGCATGGCGGTTTTGTTGGGCCCGGTAACCGTGGCTGACTACCTTCAACGCGAAACCCTGTTGCAGCGCCAGCCCGATGGCAGCCTGCAAGCAGCGACGGATGGTCGTTGGGCGGGCAGCCTGTCTTCTGACATCGACCAACTGCTGTTGCGGCAGGTCGCGGGCCACCTCGACAGCCAGCGTGTGGTGTTGGCCCCGGCCACCGTTGGCTTCACCCCGGATGTTCAAGTACTGCTGACCATCACGCGTCTGGACTCGGGTGAAAAGCAACCGGCGATCCTTGATGCGCAATGGCGCCTGATTGACCGTCGGGGACAGGTGCGTGACAACCGCATCATTCATCTGCAGGAGCTGCACGCGGGCACCACGGCTGCACAGGTTCAGGCTCAGGGTGTGTTGTTGCAAAAGCTGGCCGAACAGCTGTCAGTCGCGCTCAAGCCGCTGGCCAATCAGCCGCCAATCGCCGAGGCGCCGCGTAAACCGGCAGCCAAGCCTGTCGCCCCGGCAGCGGAGCAGGAAAAACAGCCGAAAATCCCTATGGCTGCGCCTATCCGGACGGATATGGAAGTGTTCCGCTTCTAAGCCTGGATGGTTTCTGAACAAGGCCCGCATTGATGCGGGCCTTGTTGTTTCTGCGGGTTGAATCTCGGGTGCCAGCCTTGGCGCCATCGCGAGCAAGCTCGCTCCTACATTGGATCTGTGTCGTTCGCAAATCCCCTGTAGGAGCGAGCTTGCTCGCGATGAGGCCGGAATAGGCATTAAAAAGCCCGCAGGTGATCGCTCATCTGCGGGCTTCAATGTTTAAGGGCTCAATCGCTGCCTTCGGCAGCGCCTACCGCTTAAGCTCGACGGTCATGCATTCGCGCCAGTTGCCGTTCAAGCATCGACGGATACGGCTCCATCAACCGCTCCACACAACATGCGCCTTCAGGGCTGGCAATCGGCCGGATCCGTGCACGCTGGCGAATCAGCGCATCGTCACTGATCTTGCGCTCAACCAACAACAGGTTGCGGCTGTGCTGCGACAGGGCCAGTGCGTCCTGGGCGGGGTCGGTCAGCAGCAAGTCAATCTGGCTCAAACCGCACAGTTCCTCACCGAGGGTCAGGCCCAGTTGCAATTGCAGGGTGATCCCGCTGTCGGCGACCTCGATTTGCAATTGATGGCCCAGCGCTCTCAGCAGCTCACCGCAGCAGATCGCGTTGGTCAGATAGTCGTCGCCGCAGTCTTCAGTGTGGAACAGCATCAAGGTGCTGCCATCGTTCAAGGTCTGCACTTCGCCCTGATACAAAGAAGCCGCCTGGTCCAGGCAGTCACGATAACGCTTGAGCAGCTCTTCGAGTCGGGCACGCGGCAAACGTCGAAGTTGTTCCTGGGAACCCAGTTGTACGGCCAGTACGGCGCTGTGCTGCGGCACGTTGGACACCGTAGGTTTGGCGACAGGTTTGGCTGCGCTGTCCGTCGAGTCATCGAGCAAGTCGGCAAAGGCATCGTCGTCTTCATCGTCTTCGACGGTGCTGACAACGCGCCGTGGAGCAGCCTTCATCGCGGCCATCGGGCGGCTTTCATCGAAACTTGGATCGCGCAGGTTGCGTACTTCGAAACCCGGTTCGGCATCGTCGTCATCGCTGTCGTCGAGCTCGGGGTCAGGCTCGGGCACGGGCTCCGGCTCGGCGGGTTCCGGCGCGAAACTCGCGTGAAGCTGGCGCGCCAGGTCGCCGATCTCGTCATTACGCTCGGTGGCCGGGGTGTGTTCGTCGATATTGCGCAGCCACACCCGCAGTTGGAGCAGTGGCGTGGAGAGGTAGCGGCCCATGCGCAGGCTCAAGGCCAGTGACAAGGCCAGCAGGATCGCACTCAGAATGCCCATGCTTTGCAGGCTGATGGTCATCGGCTGCTGGAACTGATCCATGTCCAGGCTGATGCGCAATTGCCCGGCAGTCACGTCCTGAAAGGTGATCTTGCTTTGGTAGATGCCCTCGGCTTCGCCCAACAGGCCGTGTTTAGGGCGCTGACCGGCTTCGGCGAGGATGCGGTTATCCATGCTGTAGATGGCCGCGTGGGCCACCAGCTTGTTCTTGGTCAGGTTGTTGAGCAGCACGTTGAGACTGAGGATGTCGTTGGACACCAATAGCTCGGTGGCCGAGGTGGCCGTCTGCGTGGTCAGGCTTTCGCCCAGCGCATCCGCCTGCTCGTGCATGGCCTGCTTGAACTGCAAACCCATCACACCGGCGTAGATGACCAGGGCCAGAGCGACCAGGATCACGTTATGGCTGGCGATGCGCAATGCAATCGGTACACGGCGGTGGCGCAGTGCCCGGAAGATCAGCAGAAAGAAGTTATCGGTTTTTACTGGCGTGGGCCGGTTCACTTGAGCTCGGCTCTTTTGTCCGTGAAGTTGACGCGCAGTATAGCGACAGGCCTTAGGCCGTCAAAGCGCTCACGGTGCCCGATGGTCACTGAAAGTGGGTAGAATGCGGTTTTTTTCCACCTGCGGGGGTGCGCCTTGCGCGAAATCGTCCTGATAAACATCACGGGAGTCGACCGTCCGGGTCTGACTGCGGCCATTACCGGTGTTCTGGCCCAGGGTGGTGTGAACATTCTCGACATTGGCCAGGCGGTGATCCACGACACCTTGTCGTTCGGCATCCTGGTCGAAATTCCCGACACCGAACAAGGCAAGTCCGTGCTCAAGGACATCCTGTTCAAGGGTTATGAACTCGATCAACAGGTTCGTTTCACGCCGGTGTCCGAAGAGGATTACCAGCAGTGGGTCGGCAATCAAGGCAAGAAGCGCCACATTGTGACCCTGTTGACCCGCAAGGTAACGGCCGGTCAATTGCAGGCTGTCAGTTCGATCACTGCCAAATATGGTCTGAACATCGACCATATTGATCGCCTGTCCGGACGCATGCCGCTAGACACTCCGGCCGACAAGGGCAAGGGTTGCATCGAGTTTTCCGTGCGTGGCGAGGCGGCAGATCCGCAAGCGTTGCGGGCCGAATTCCTCAGCGTCGCCCAGGAATTGAACGTCGACATCGCCTTCCAGGAAGATTCGCTGTTTCGTCGCAACCGTCGTCTGGCGGTGTTCGATATGGACTCGACCCTGATCGAAGCTGAAGTCATCGATGAGCTGGCCAAAGCGGCGGGTGTCGGCGACAAGGTGTCGGAAATTACCGAGCGGGCGATGGCGGGCGAACTGGATTTCCGTGCCAGCTTCAAAGAGCGTCTGGCTTTGCTCAAGGGGCTGGATGTCGGCGTGCTGGATTCCATCGGCGCATCGCTGCGTCTGACTGAAGGCGCTGAAACGCTGTTCGCTGAACTCAAACGCCTGGGTTACAAGACCGCCATTTTGTCGGGCGGTTTTACCTACTTCGCCAAGCAATTGCAGGCCAAGCTGGGGATCGACTATGTGTTCGCCAATGAACTGGAAGTGGTCGATGGCAAAGTCACCGGTGTGGCGATAGAGCCGATTGTCGATGCGCAGCGTAAAGCTGATTTGCTGAAAGAGCTGGCACACAAGGAAGGGTTGCGTCTGGAGCAGACCATTGCGGTCGGCGACGGTGCGAACGATTTGCCGATGCTGGCGATTGCCGGGTTGGGCGTGGCGTTCCGTGCCAAACCGCTGGTCAAGCAGTCGGCCAAGCAAGCCATTTCGACTCTGGGTCTGGATGGTGTGTTGTATCTGCTGGGCTTTCGCGACCGCGACGGGCAGCTGTAACCCGTAAATCCACTGTAGGAGCCGGCTTGCTGGCGATGGCGTCCTCAAGGGCCCCATCGCCAGCAAGCCGGCTCCTACAGGTTCAGCGCATGGGTTTATGCTTTTGGCGAACCCATGCCCTGGCCCATCTGCACCGCAGTCCCGGCGGTCATTTCTTCAGCCCACTTCACTTGATCCGGCCCGAATAGCACGACAGCGGTCGAACCCAATTTGAAGCGACCCAGCTCCGCACCTTTTTCCAGGTGGATCGGCGCACGTGCAGCTTCGTCGTAGCGGAAGGTTTTCAGCTCGCGCTTCGGCGGCGTCACCAGGCCGGCCCAGACGGTTTCGATCGAGGCAACGATCATCGCACCCACCAGCACCACGGCCATCGGCCCGCGCTCGGTATCGAAAATGCACGCCACTCGCTCATTGCGGGCAAACAGTTCCGGGACGTTTTCAGCCGTGGTCTGGTTGACCGAGAACAGACGGCCCGGGATATAGACCATTTCGCGCAGAGTGCCGGCCAGGGGCATGTGCACGCGGTGGTAGTCCTTCGGCGACAGGTAAATAGTCGCGAAATCGCCGCCCATGAACGGCGCAGCATTGGCGGTGTCGCCCCCCAGCAGTTCCAGCACGCTGAAGCTGTGGCCTTTGGCCTGGAACACGCGACCGTGTTCGATCGGGCCCAGTTGGCTGATGGCACCATCGGCCGGGCTAAGGATTGCGCCCGGCGTTTCGTCCAGTGGACGCGCGCCGTCTTTCAAGGCACGGGTGAAAAACGCATTGAAGTGCTCGTAGGCGGTCAGGTCTTCGACCAGTGCCTGGGACATATCCACCTCATAGCGCTTGGCAAACCATGCGGTAAAGGCATTTTTGAACCAGCGCACGCGGCATTCGGCGATGCAGCCAGCCAGTCGCGAGAGCAGGTTATGGGGCAGCAGGTACTGGCTGAGGATAAACAGACGCTTGTTCATTAACGGTCCTTAAAAATCTTAAACTTCTACAGGGGTATCGGGATGGTTGCCCCATTCGCCCCAAGAGCCGGCGTAGCCCTTGACCCGCGGATAACCGAGAGCCTTGGCCACCAGATAGGTGAAGCCAGAACGGTGGTGAGTCTGGCAGTGGGTAATCACTTCTTTGTCAGGTGTAATGCCGAGCTGTTCGAGAATCTGCGGCATGTCCGTGCGGATGCGCAGCTGACGCGACTGATCCATGCCGGCGGTCCATTCGAAATTGACCGCGCCAGGTATGTGCCCGCCCTTGGCCGCCAGGACTTTCTCTCCGGAGTACTCCAGCGGCCCGCGTGCATCCCAGATTGCCAGGTCGGCGGCGCCGAGACGGCTTTGCAGGTATTCGCGGGTGGCCGTGGGTTCGTCGTGCAGGGTCAACGCAACCGGACCGCCAACGGGGGCCGGGACCTGGATCGACATTGGCGACCCTTCAGCCAGCCAGGCGGGCAGTCCGCCGTCGAGGTAGTGGTATTTGCTGTGGCCAATGACGTCCAGGAGCCAGATAAAACGCCCGGCCCAACCGCCGCCTTCGTCGTCATAAACAACGTAGACCGCATCGCGATTGTGCCCCAACTCACCAAACAGGGTTTCGAGTGCCGCGTGCGCTGGCATCAGGCCCGGCGCAGGTGGCTGGCCGAGTTGCGTGCGCTTGGGGTCGACGAAGCGCGCGCCGGGAATATGCCCTGCGGTGTAGCGGGCGCTGCTGGTCAGGTCGACCAGAATCAGTTCGCGGGCGTCGAGGCGGGCGAGCAAGTCGCTCGGTTCGATCACCAGCGGCAAGCCAGAGAAGTCAGACATGTGAGGTCTCCAGAGCACAAAAGGGGGGATTGTAACGCAGCTTATTGGCCACGGTGGCTAAAGCTGTGCAGTGCTTTTTCGATGCATTGCGCGGTTTTGCCGAAGGCCTGGACCGTGGTTTCCGAAAACGGCCCACCGCCCTGGTCCGCCACGATGATCATGATCACCCGGCCATTATTGATTAACGAGCGCAGCAACAAATGTTCACCGCTAAATTGTGCGCGCAGGCTGTTGGGCAGCAAGGCTGAGAATTGCGCATTGTTGACCGGTGTCAGGCGCACCTGGGCCTGTTGCGCGAGCAGACGCTGCAACACGGTGCTTTGGCTGACCACAAAATTCAGCCCGGCTGCTTCTTTGGGCAGTCCTACTGTCTGGTGCACGCGCAAATTGGCGTGGCTGCGGTCGGCCATCAAAATCATCCCCCGACGCATGCCGCATGCCTCCAGCGCGTCCCGTGCAGCGATGGTCAAATGCATGGCATTGGTGAAACGACTGGGCTCGACCAGCAGCTCGGCGCATTGTTTGCGCCACTTCGCCAGATTTTCGACGCTGGGTGCCGCCGCCGGCAGTAAACCGGCGTGAACACGGTGAGTGTCCCACGGCCAGATCAGCGATTCGGCGGGGTGCCAGAGATCGGGCATCGCGTGATGACGGGCGCTGTTGGCAGCCTGTTGATGCAACTGCTGCTGGACTTCGTCGATCGGCATTTGCAGGTAAAGGCTGGTCAGGTATTGCCAACGCTCACTGTGCGGACTGTCCCAGGCGTGTTGCGCCGACAGCGCCAGGCCATTGGCCAGCAACACAGTGTTGGCCGGCTGATTGAGCCAGCGACGCAGGGTCGGATCGTCATCGAGGCGGTTTTGCTGGCGCAGTGGGTGCTCGCTGTCGCGGGCGATGCGCAAGACTTTCACGAGTTCCCGCTGCTCGGTCAGCAACAGCCGATAGCCTTGCTGGACCCAGATTGGCAGGCGCCAGACTTCAACCAGCGCCTGGCCGATTTCCAGCAGACGCATGCCAAACAGTTGCTTCTCGACGCTGGACGCCGACTCGCCTTTGTGGATGACCCGCAGCTCCCAGTCTTCGAGCAATTTCGGATGTGTCAGCGCCAAGGGCCATAGCGGTGAAAGAAACAGCAGGCTGCCCCAATGGATGTCCTGCCACAGTCGCGCCAGGCGACTGGCAAAAAAGCCGTTGGCCTGTTGCGTGGCGTGCTGGCTGATCATCTGCAGTTGACGCAAGGCCCTCGGAATATCGGACTGCGACTGGGTGGGCAGGCGTCTGAGCAGTTCTTCGGTGCGCTTCAAACCGAGGCGGTTGATAGCGACCTCAAGGTTTTCCGCAGGTTCGGTCATGCCGCCATGGGTGTGCCGGTTGGCTTCGCGAATCACGCTCAGGGCCAGGGCCGGGCTGTCCTGTATCAAGTCGGCGATATCGCGCAGCGAGCGGCGATCATCGTTGATGGCCTTGCGAACTCGGTCGTGGCTCGCCTGTGGAACCGGAAGGCGCACGCCATCCAGAAGCTTGACCCAGCCTTCGAGTGTGGTCGGTTTTGGTGCTGGAACGTTCGTTTCATTAGCCATGATTGAAGGCGATCATCGTCAACATTCCCTAAGCCCGGAGTGGGTCAAATTGGCTTTTCGCCTGAACTGGCTATAGTCTGGCGCAGTTTTGCCGATAAGTAGAAGAAGAGATTTTTTAACTTCCGAATATGACCTTGAACCCGACTCAGTAAGTACTCTCCTACCTATGGCTAAAATAATCGGCATCATCGTCGTATTCGCGAGCGTGCTCGGCGGATACGTGCTCTCCCACGGCAAGATTGCCGCCCTGATCCAGCCTTTCGAGGTGATGATTATCGGCGGTGCGGCCCTCGGCGCATTTCTGCAAGCCAACCCCGGTTACATGACGATGCACGTGCTCAAGAAATCCCTGAGCATGTTCAGTTCGCGTTTCAACCACGCCTTCTATCTTGAAGTGCTGGGCCTGATCTACGAGATCCTCAACAAAAGCCGCCGCGAAGGCATGATGGCCATCGAGGGGGACATCGAAGATGCCGCCGCGAGCCCGATCTTTGCCAAGTACCCAACGGTCCTCAAGGACGAGCGCATGACCGCGTTCATTTGCGATTACCTGCGCATCATGTCCTCCGGCAACATGGCGCCCCATGAGCTGGAAGGCCTGTTCGACATGGAGTTGTACAGCCTCAAGGAAGACCTGGAGCATCCGTCCCACGCGGTGAACGGCATCGCCGACGCCATGCCCGGTTTTGGTATCGTCGCGGCGGTATTGGGAATCGTGGTGACCATGGCTTCACTGGGTGAAGGCGATCAGAAGTCCATCGGCCTGCACGTCGGCGCGGCACTGGTCGGTACCTTCTTCGGTATTCTGGCCGCCTACGGTTTCTTCGGCCCGCTGGCCCATTCCCTGGCCCACGATGCCAAAGAAGAACTCAACGTCTACGAAGCTATCAAGGCTTCGCTGGTGGCTTCGGCTTCCGGCATGCCGCCATCGCTGGCCGTGGAGTTCGGGCGCAAGGTTCTGTACCCGGCGCACCGCCCTAGCTTCGCCGAGCTTGAACAAGCGGTTCGCGGTCGTTAAGTCATGGAAAACAATCAGCCGATAATCATCAAGCGCGTCAAGCGCTACGCCGGCGGGCATCACGGGGGTGCGTGGAAAATCGCCTTCGCCGACTTCGCGACGGCGATGATGGCGTTCTTCCTGGTGTTATGGCTGCTCTCTACCGCCACGCCGGAACAGAAGATCGCCATCGCCGGTTACTTCAAGGACCCGATCGGCTTTTCCGAAAGCGGCACGCCGTACATCATCGATCTGGGCGGCACGCCGACCCTGGCGCCGGAAAACACCCTCAACCCCGAGGTGAAGTCCCAGCCGCAGCCGGACAAGGTGACAGTCGACGCCGAGCAGGTCGAAGGTATGGCCGAAATGGTCGAGAAGGAACGCCTCGAATTGCTGCTGCAAGAGTTGCAGAACAAGGTCGAAGAGAATCCGCAGCTGCAGAAATTCAAAGATCAGATCCTGTTCGAGATCACCCAGGACGGCTTGCGTATCCAGATCATGGATGCGGAAAACCGTCCGATGTTCGACTCAGGCTCTGCCCGCTTGAAACCGTACTTCGAAGACATCCTGCTGGCCATGGCCGACACCATCAAAGCGGTGCCGAACAAGATCAGCATCAGCGGTCATACCGATGCCAAGCCTTACACCGGCACCGGTGATTTCGGTAACTGGGAGCTCTCGGCCAACCGTGCCAACGCGGCTCGCCGTGCATTGGTTGCGGGCAGCTATCCGGACTCGCAGGTGGCGCGCGTGGTTGGTTATGCATCGTCGGCGTTGTTTGATCGCGAGAATCCGTTCAACCCGGTCAACCGTCGAATCGACATCGTGGTGCTGACCAAGAAAGCCCAACGTGCAATCGAAGGTTCGCAAGGGGCGGAGCCGGCATCCGGGACGCCGCAAGGTTCTGCTGCACCAGGCGCAGCGCCGGCCACGCCGGTCGACCCGAACGCGCTGCCGGCGGACAAGGAACCGTTGCCGGCTCACGAAGTACGTGAGCGTCTTAACCTGTTCGACGACCCGGCGCCAAAGCCGGGTGATCCCGTCCAAACGGCAGAGCCGCCGAAGCAGTGACCGACAAAAAAGCCGACAGCGATGTCGGTTTTTTTATGCGGCTTTCTAGGTTAGGGGCACGCCCCCCGTAGGCGCCGGCTTGCTGGCGATGGTCGTCAACGATAACGCGTGCGGTCTGGATGCCCCCGGCGTATCTGAATCCATCGCCAGCAAGCCGGCTCCTACAGATGTTGGGCGCAAGAAACCCGAAGGGTTGGGGTGACGTCAGAACCCGCGGATGATTCGCGACTTGAGGTCGGCATGAAAGCGATCCGCATTGGATTTGTTGACGCTACGCACCGACTCGCTACCGGTCACCGACTCCAGCGACATCGAGCGCTTGAGCGTTGATTCGTTGCGATAAGCATCAATAAAGAACTCAATATCTTTGTCGCAGGTCAACTTCGGCCACTTTTCCAGGTACAGCGGAAGTTCTGCCGGACCGGTCTTGAACGAGCAGATGCGCCGGTTGGTGATGGTCGCTTCGCCGATTTCGAACGGCACCCACCAGGACCGTGCGGTTTGCTCCGACACCACTGCCAGCAGGTGCGTGCATTCGTTGATGTTGCGGGTAATCACTCCGGTGATGTCGTCGGTGGTCTGGGATTCGGCATCCAGTACGTCGAGGTAGGTCTTGATGTTGGCCTGAATGAGGCGCGTGTTGATGTTGACCGCATGGGCGCGGTCCATGTGGCGGTAGCTGATAAACACTGGCATCAGAAATGTCCCTTGATGGCGAGTTCGCGGTAATAGGCACCGAGCGCGGTGAGACGGCAGCCGGTGGAGTGGATGGCGGCGTAGTACATGTGTTCGGCGTCCACCGGTTCGACCAGGCTGTGGCGGTTGCACTTTTGCAGTTGTGCGAAGACCTCGCCCTGTTCCGGGTTGAACTCGGGTTCGGTGGGCTCAAAGCTGGGGGAGAGGGGGTACACCGACTCCGCTTCGGCAAACCATTCGGGAAGTTTTCGCAGGATTTCCTTGGCGATCAGCGGCGACACTTCGCGCAAGGAAATGAACTGCGAGACGTTGGTTTTGAACACCGGGCGCTGCTCCCAGGCATCGAGGGCATTGTCGACGAAGGAATAGAGGCTGCCTGGGGTGATCTTGCCCAGAATATTCGCCGCACCGCCGTGCAAGGCCTGAAGCAGTAACCCGGTAAACACGCCGTGGTGCGTGCCCTCCATGGCCGGTTCGTCCTTTTTGCAGGCCGTGAGAATCGTCATGCCTTCGCCCACCACGCTGTCCTCACTACGCAAAGCGCGCAGCTCACCAGCCGAGCCACTCTGGCAGCAGTCGAGAATGATCACTTTGTTTTTGATTTTGGTGGCTTTACTTGCCCAATTGAGAATGTCGCTCAGGCGAATTCCGTCCCTGGAAGACTTGTAATCCTGTGGGATCAGCATGCCTTCGTCGTTTTCGTTATCGAAGCTGCCGTGACCGGCGAAGTAGAGGAGCGCGACATTGCATTCGCCGGAAAATAGTTCGCGGATCTGGTCTTCGAGTTTTCCCCGACTCAGGTAATCCTCGGCAGAAGTCAGCACGATGTTCTTGAAGTTTGGATCGCCATTGGCGTCGGTCTTCAATACGCAAGCCATGGCCATGGCGTCGTTGCTGCAACCGCTCAGGTGCGATACATGGGTGTAGTCATTGATGCCGATAAACAGACCCTTACGCATGAACAGGCCGCCGCATGCAGAAATCCCCGTAAGTGAGGTCTGATTGCGCGTCAAGCAAGCGCACGAGGTTGCACTGGGAGTGGGGGCAGGTGCACGAATGGCTGATCAACAAATGGTAGGTTTGCATGAGTGTCCCTCGATGTCGCAGCAGTGCGAAGAGGGTTTGAACTTAGGCAATTTGACGGCAGCCACAAGGGATCGGGGCTTAAACAGAAATGCCCTACAACTACATGTGCAGGTGCCTACAGAAAGGTCTGACGTTCAAGTCGAAGGGGTGGTTGCAGTAGAACCGCCGACCCACTGCCCGGTTGGGTTCCGGGCGGTGGGTGCAGCTGTTTAGTAGCCGTTTTCCGGCAGGCTGGCGATGATCGAGCGGTAGCTGTTCATCCGTTGTTGCTGCACACGGCCATCTTCCAGGGCCTTGAGCAGGGCGCAACCGGGTTCGCGGTCGTGCTTGCAGTCGCGGAAGCGGCAGGTGCCGAGCAGGTCGTTGAATTCGATGAAACCGGCCTCGACATCGGCGCGGCTGACGTGGCCCAGGCCGAATTCGCGGATACCCGGGGAGTCGATCAACTCACCGCCACCGGGGAAGTGGAACAGGCGTGCGGTCGTCGTGGTGTGAGTGCCCTGGCCGGACAGCTCGGACAACGGACCGACACGGGTTTCCACTTCCGGCAGCAGGCTGTTGACCAGCGACGACTTGCCGACGCCGGACTGGCCGACGAACACACTGATGCGCCCGTCCAGTTGCTTCTGCAACTGCTCCATGCCGTTGCCGTGGTGAGCCGACACTTCGAGCACCGGGTAACCGAGGGTGCGGTAAACCGCGAGCAAGGCATTCAGTGCCGGGGCGTTAATTTCGTCGATCAGGTCGAATTTGTTCAGCAGCAACAGCGGCTTGATGCCCGCGTGCTCGGCTGCGACAAGGTAGCGGTCGATCAGGTTGGCGTGAGGCTCGGGCAGTGGCGCGAAGACGATGACGATCATGTCGACGTTGGCCGCCACCGGCTTGAGCTGACCACGGCTGTCCGGGCGACACAGCTCGGTGTTGCGCGGCAGTTGCGCCACGATTACGCCGATGCCCTGGTTGCCAGCGCGCCAGACGACCTGGTCACCGGTCACCAGCGCCGGGAGGTTGGCGCGCAAGTGGCAGCGGAATACCTGGCCAGCCAAGTCGCCATCGCGGGCCTCGACTTCGACCTGCACCCCGAAGTGCGCGATCACCAGGCCGTGCTGTTCCGGGCCCAGGTCGCCGCCCTCAAGCGCCTCGACAGCTGAGGATTCGCGTTTGGCGGCGCGGGCAGCGCGTTCGCCCTGAATCTTTTCGATGCGCCAGTTTTGACGACGATTGAGTTGGCGTTTGGCCATGGGTGTTCCGTATAAAGAATGCAGCGATTAGGTAAAGCGGCCGCGAGTTTAGCACGCCCGGCCACCGGCCTAGGCTAAACTGCGCAGCATTGCCTAGGAGCCGACACATGCAAAATTCGCAGAACCTGATCTGGATCGACCTGGAAATGACCGGTCTGAACCCGGACACCGACGTCATCATCGAAATGGCCACCATCGTCACCGACAGTGAGCTGAACACATTGGCCGAAGGCCCGGTGATTGCCATTCACCACAGCGATGAAGTACTCGCCACCATGGACGAGTGGAACACCCGCACCCACGGCAACTCGGGCCTGACCCAGCGCGTGCGTGACAGTCGCATCAGCATGGCCGAAGCAGAAGCCGAAACCATCGCCTTTCTGGAGAAGTGGGTGCCCAAGGGCAAGTCGCCGATCTGCGGCAACAGCATCTGCCAGGACCGTCGCTTCCTTTATACCCACATGAAATCCCTGGAAAGCTACTTCCACTACCGCAACCTCGACGTGTCCACGCTCAAAGAGCTGGCTGCACGCTGGGCGCCGGACGTGCGTGACAGCTTCAAGAAAGGCAGTACCCATCTGGCGCTGGACGATATCCGCGAGTCTATCGCCGAGTTGCAGCATTACCGCAAGCACTTCATCAAGTTCTAAGCCTGGAATCCGATCTGTAGGAGCCGACTTGCTGGCGATGGCACAATTGAGGACGCCATCGCCAGCAAGCCGGCTCCTGCAAATGATGTCGCCCTCTTTTGGTGCTTGGGTGAAGTGAGTAGACTGCGCGCCTTTTCTGCAAGGACCGCTTCCCATGTTGCTGATGCTCTACCTGATCGCAATCACTGCCGAAGCCATGACCGGTGCCCTGTCTGCCGGGCGTCGTGGCATGGACTGGTTTGGCGTGGTGCTGATTGCTTGCGTCACGGCACTGGGTGGCGGTTCGGTGCGCGATGTCCTGCTCGGCCACTATCCGCTGACCTGGGTCAAACACCCTGAGTATCTGGTCCTGACAAGCATTGCAGCGATGTTCACCGTGTTCACTGCCCGCTGGATGCGTCATCTGCGCTCACTGTTTCTGGTGCTTGATGCCGTTGGTCTGGTGGCATTCACCCTGATCGGCTGCATGACCGCTCTGGAAATGGGACATGGCATGTTGGTCGCATCGGTCAGCGGTGTGATCACAGGCGTGTTCGGCGGCATCCTGCGGGACATTTTCTGCAACGATATCCCGCTGATCTTCCGGCGAGAGCTCTACGCCAGCGTCTCGTTCGCGGCGGCGTGGTGCTACATGCTCTGTCTTTACCTGAACTTGCCGGGCGAACAGGCGATTCTGATCACACTGTTCGGCGGCTTTCTGCTGCGCTTGCTGGCGATCCGCTTCCACTGGGAAATGCCCAAGTTCGTTTACAACGACGAAGCCTGACGTTCGGCATGTTGGCGCAATGCCCATTCGACGTGTTCGCGTACCAGGTCCGACGGATGATCCTGCCGTGCCTTCAACGCCTCGATAACCGGAATCGTTGAAGGCGCATTCCCCAATCCCACTGCCAGGTTGCGCAGCCAGTTCTCATAACCGGTCCGGCGTAGTGGCGAGCCTTCGGTGCTGCTCAGGAATTTTTCTTCATCCCACATGAACAGGTCGGCGAGTTGGGCGTTGTCCAGGTTGTGTCGCGGCTTGAAGTCACTTTCGCCGGTCGGACGTGCAAAACGGTTCCACGGACAGACGATCTGGCAGTCATCGCAACCAAACACTCGGTTGCCGATCAGCGGCCGCAGATCTTCGGGAATGGCACCTTTCAATTCAATGGTCAGGTAGGAAATACAACGCCGGGCGTCCAGCACGTAGGGGGCGACGAAGGCGTTGGTCGGGCAGATGTCGAGGCACGCGCTGCAACGGCCACAGTGTTCGGTGGCATGGGGCGGGTCAACCGGCAGCGGTAAGTCGACGAACAGTTCGGCGAGGAAAAAATAGCTGCCGGCCTTGCGATTCAAGACCAGGGTGTTTTTGCCGATCCAGCCAAGGCCGGCCTGTTCGGCGATAGCCTTTTCCAGCACCGGAGCACTGTCGACGAAGGCGCGATAGCCAAACGGACCGATCTGCCCCTGAATTTTTTCTGCCAATTGTTGCACGCGCTTACGGATTAGCTTGTGATAGTCACGACCCAGGGCATAACGGGAGACGTAGGCCTTTTCCGGTTGGGCTAATACTTTCGCCATTTGGGAGTCGCCGGCCAGGTAGTCCATGCGCAGCGACACCACGCGCAACGTGCCCGGCACCAGCTCTTGCGGATGCGAGCGTTTGCTGCCGTGGGCGCCCATGTAGTCCATCTCGCCGTGGTAGCCGGCGGCGAGCCAGCGCTCCAGGTGCTGCTCATGTTCGGCCAGGTCGAGGCCGCTGATGCCGACTTGCTGGAAACCCAGCTCACGGCCCCAATCCTTGATGGATTGGGCGAGGGCGGGCAGGTCTGGGGTAATTGCGGGCATGAGGCGAGAGAAACCGGAGCTGAGGTGCGTATAATTCTGCCAGACATCGGAGCTCGAAGACGCATGCCGCACACTAAAGATGAATTACCCGACGCGCTGTACAGCGCCGCGCAGGTACGAGGGCTCGATTCGAGCCTGATCGCGGCCGGCACGCCGGGATTCGAATTGATGCAGCGCGCGGCGCGGGCGACGTGGCGCGCGCTGGTTCGGCAGTGGCCGTCAGCGAATGAGCTCAGCGTGCTCGCGGGCCATGGCAACAACGCCGGGGATGGTTATCTGGTGGCGGCAATGGCCCTGCGCGCCGGGTGGTCGGTTCGGGTCTTGGCGGTTGGGGAACCGCGGCGATTGCAGGGCGATGCGGCATTGGCCCATGCCGAGGCAGTGTCGGAAAAAGTCACCATCGAGTCCTGGACGGCACAGTCCGAATTGCGTGGCATCGTGCTGGATGCACTGCTTGGCACGGGTCTGACTGGCGATGTCCGCGATCCGTATGCTTCAGCCATCGCCTCGATCAATGCCAGCGAGCAGCCGGTGGCGGCGGTGGATATTCCTTCGGGGCTATGCGCCGATACCGGCCGTATCCTCGGTTGTGCAGTGCGGGCCGATCTGACGGTTACGTTCATCGGCTTGAAACTGGGGTTGTTCACCGGCGATGCGGCGGATGTCGTGGGTGAGCTGATATTCAACAACTTGCACGCCGATCCTCAGCTGTTGCTGGACGCACCGAGCAGTGCGCTGCGGCTGACGACCAGCAATTTGCCACGCCTGCCCCCCCGATTACCTGCTTCCCATAAAGGCAAGTTCGGCCATGTGCTGCTGATTGGCGGTGATCGAGGTTTCGGCGGCGCGATTTTGCTGAGTGCGCAAAGTGCGCTGCGCAGTGGTGCGGGCATGGTCTCGCTGGCCACTCGCCCGGAGCATGTGTCAGCGGCCCTTGGAAGAATTCCCGAGGCCATGGTGGTGGGCGCATCTTCAGCCAATCAACTGGTGGGGCTGCTTGAAAAAATTTCTGTGCTGGTGGTTGGCCCTGGCCTCGGGCAGGCTGCCTGGGGGCGTAGCTTGCTGTCGGCGGCAGCCAGTGCATCGTTGCCGCAAGTCTGGGACGCTGATGCGTTGAACCTGCTGGCCGACGAGCACGTCAGCCTGCCCAGGGACTGTGTGATAACCCCGCATCCGGGCGAAGCTGCACGGTTACTCGGGATCAGCACGGCTGAGCTGCAAGCCGACCGTCCGGCGGCGGCCCGTACGCTGAGCAAAAAATACACAGCGGTAGTGATCTTGAAGGGGGCTGGCAGCCTGATCGCCCATCCGGACGGGCGGCTGGCGCTATGTCATCAGGGGCACCCGGCCATGGCCACTGCGGGTTTGGGCGATGTGCTGGCCGGTCTGGTCGGCGCGCTACTGGCTCAAGGCATGGAGGCGTTCGACGCTGCTTGCCTGGCAGTCTGGTTGCACGCCAATGCGGGAGAGCAACAAGGTAAATCGGGCCGCGGGCTGGCGGCCAGTGATCTGATTCCAGCCATTCGTCAGTTGTTGGAGGAGCAAGCACCGTGTCTGAAGTAACCCTGTACCTGGCCGATGAAGAGGCCATGAGCGACTTTGGCGCACGTATTGCCCGTATCACCGAAGGCCACGGCCTGATCTTCCTGGAAGGCAACCTGGGAATGGGGAAAACCACGCTGTCGCGGGGCATCATTCGCGGTTTGGGGCATGTCGGGGCGGTAAAGAGTCCGACCTTTACCTTGGTGGAGCCTTACGAGATCGGCGGCATTCGCGCTTTTCATTTCGATCTGTATCGACTGGTCGATCCGGAAGAGTTGGAGTTTCTCGGCATTCGCGACTACTTCGAGGATGATGCCTTGTGCTTGATCGAGTGGCCCGATAAAGGTGCAGGCTTTTTGCCAAAGCCCGACCTGACCATTACCATTAGCCCGCAAGACAGTGGGCGTTCGCTGAAAATTTTGTCCCAGGGCTCGCGTGGCGAAACCTGGTGTGCCGCTTTGGCATTGGAATCCAATTAGATGATGGGGTTAGGTATGCGCTTTCGCGCGTTGGTGGCTGCCGTAGGTATGTTGTTTTTGGCGGTGACCGTCGACGCTGTGGCCGACTCGAAGGTCAACAGCGTTCGCTTGTGGCGGGCGCCGGACAACACACGACTGGTGTTTGACCTGACCGGACCGGTGCAGCACAGCGTCTTTACCCTGACGGCACCGGATCGCCTGGTGATCGATATCAATGGTGCGACCCTTGGCGCGCCGCTGAACGTCAACACCTCGAACACCCCAATCACCGCTATGCGCTCGGCCCAACGCACGCCGACTGACCTGCGTGTGGTTATTGACCTGAAAAAAGCGGTCACGCCGAAAAGCTTCTCCCTGGCGCCAAACGCCCAGTATGGCAACCGATTGGTGGTCGACCTGTTCGACAACCCGGCTGATGCTGCGCCGTCTCCTGCGCCGACACCGTCAGTCGCTACAGTGCCGGCTGTGCCGGTTACGCCAACGGAGCCTGCTATCAAGTTGCCGCCAGCACCGGCAGGCAAGCGCGACATCGTTGTGGTGATCGATGCCGGTCACGGCGGTGAAGACCCGGGCGCTTCCGGCTCCCGCGGTCAGCGCGAAAAAGACGTGGTGTTGCAGATCGCTCGTGAAACGCAGCGTCAGGTCAACGGCATGAAAGGCTTCCGCGCCGAGCTGACTCGGACTGGCGACTACTTCATTCCCTTGCGTGGCCGTACTGAAATCGCCCGCAAGAAGGGTGCCGACCTGTTCGTCTCGATTCACGCCGATGCCGCACCTTCGGCCGCCGCGTTCGGTGCCTCGGTGTTCGCCCTGTCGGATCGTGGCGCGACTTCAGAGACCGCCCGTTGGCTGGCCGACAGTGAAAACCGTTCCGACTTGATCGGTGGCGCCGGCAACGTCAGCCTCGATGACAAAGACCGCATGCTCGCGGGCGTATTGCTCGATTTGTCGATGACGGCGTCCCTGACCTCCAGTCTGAACGTCGGTCAAAAAGTCTTGAGCAACATCGGCCGTGTCACGCCATTGCACAAGCAGCGCGTTGAACAAGCCGGGTTCATGGTGTTGAAGTCGCCGGATATTCCGTCGATCCTGGTGGAAACCGGGTTTATCTCCAATGCCAACGAAGCGTCCAAGCTTGCAGCATCGAACCACCAGCAGGCGCTGGCACGTTCCATCAGCAGCGGCGTGCGCCAGTTCTTCCAGCAGAACCCGCCACCGGGCACTTACATTGCCTGGCTGCGTGATTCGGGCAAAATTGCCCAAGGTCCCCGTGACCATCGCGTAAATCCGGGCGAAACATTGGCGATGATCGCCGTGCGTTACCAGATATCACCGGCTGTCCTGCGCAGCGCTAACAATCTGTCGAGTGATGAGCTCAAGGTGGGTCAGCACCTGACCATTCCAGGCACCGACCTGGCGGCCAAAGAATGAATCAGGTGGTGAACAACAGCGCTCGCATCGAACTGCTCAGTCCGCGACTGGCGAACCAGATTGCCGCGGGTGAGGTGGTAGAACGCCCGGCTTCGGTGATCAAGGAGCTGTTGGAAAACAGCCTCGACTCCGGCGCCAGGCGCATCGATGTGGATGTGGAGCAGGGCGGCGTCAAGCTGCTGCGGGTGCGCGACGATGGCAGTGGCATTTCGGCTGATGACCTTCCGCTGGCCCTGGCGCGGCACGCCACCAGCAAAATTCGCAACCTGGAAGACCTTGAGCAGGTCATGAGCCTGGGTTTTCGTGGCGAGGCGCTGGCGTCGATCAGTTCCGTTGCGCGCCTGACACTGACCTCACGCACTCGCGACGCCGATCAGGCCTGGCAGGTGGAAACCGAGGGGCGCGACATGGCGCCCCGTGTGCAGCCTGCGGCCCATCCGGTCGGTACCTCGGTGGAAGTGCGCGACCTGTTCTTCAACACGCCGGCGCGGCGCAAATTTCTCAAGACCGAAAAAACCGAATTCGATCACCTGCAAGAAGTGATCAGGCGCCTGGCCTTGGCGCGATTCGACGTAGCGTTTCACTTGCGCCACAACGGCAAGACCATTCTCAGCCTGCATGAAGCCCATGATGATGCGGCCCGCGCCCGGCGTGTGGCGGCAATCTGTGGCCCTGGCTTCCTGGAGCAAGCGCTGCCGATCGAAATCGAGCGCAACGGCTTGCACCTCTGGGGTTGGGTCGGTTTGCCGACGTTCAACCGCAGTCAGGCAGATTTGCAGTACTTCTTCGTCAATGGCCGTGCCGTGCGTGACAAGCTGGTGGCCCACGCGGTGCGCCAGGCTTATCGCGATGTGCTGTTCAATGGCCGGCATCCGACCTTCGTGTTGTTTTTCGAGGTCGATCCGACGGGCGTGGACGTCAACGTGCACCCGACCAAGCACGAAGTGCGCTTCCGTGAGGGGCGCATGGTTCACGACTTCCTGTATGGCACTTTGCACCGTGCCTTGGGCGATGTGCGGCCGGATGATCATCAGGCGGCTCCGGTTGCGACGGCCATTGTCCGGCCGACTGGCCTTGAGGCCGGCGAGTTCGGACCCCAGGGCGAAATGCGCCTGGCAGCCAATGCGCTGCTGGAGCAGCCCCAGGCTCAGCCTGCATTCAATCCGCCCGCAGGTTCGGGTGCTGGTGCGGGCTATCAGTATCAGTACACTCCGCGTCCGCAGTCGGCTGTCCCGGCGGCTGAAGCGCAAGCGGCGTATCGCGAGTTTTTTGCGCCGTTGCCTGAAGCGAATGCGGTAGCGTTGCCCGCAGGGCAAGACGACATTCCGCCGCTGGGTTACGCACTGGCCCAGCTCAAGGGCATCTACATTCTTTCGGAAAACGCCCAGGGTCTGGTGTTGGTAGACATGCACGCCGCCCACGAGCGGATCATGTACGAACGCCTGAAGGTCGCCATGGCCAGCGAAGGTCTGAGCGGCCAGCCTTTGCTGGTGCCGGAGTCCCTGGCGGTCAGTCAGCGCGAAGCCGATTGCGCCGAGGAGCACGTTGCCTGGTTCCAGCGCCTGGGCTTTGAATTGCAACGCCTTGGGCCGGAAACCCTGGCCATCCGGCAGATTCCGGCGCTACTCAAGCAGGCTGAAGCCAACCGGCTGGTCGCTGACGTGTTGGCTGACCTGATGGAGTACGGCACCAGTGATCGTATTCAGGCGCACATCAACGAACTGCTCGGGACCATGGCCTGCCATGGCGCGGTTCGTGCGAATCGGCGCCTGGCCTTGCCGGAAATGAACGGTCTGCTGCGAGACATGGAAAATACCGAGCGCAGCGGTCAATGCAACCATGGCCGACCGACCTGGACCCAATTGGGCCTGGACGATCTGGACAAACTGTTCTTGCGCGGTCGTTGATGAGCCAGCTCCCACCTGCGATTTTCCTGATGGGCCCGACCGCCGCCGGCAAGACCGATCTGGCCATCGAGCTCACTAAAGTCCTGCCTTGCGAGTTGATCAGTGTCGATTCGGCACTGGTTTATCGTGGCATGGACATCGGTACAGCCAAGCCTTCCAAAGAGTTGTTGGCGCAATATCCGCATCGACTGATCGATATTCTCGACCCGGCAGAGAGCTATTCGGCTGCGGATTTCCGTCGTGACGCCCTCCAGGCCATGGCCGAGATCACCGCGCGCGGAAAAATCCCGCTGCTTGTAGGTGGCACGATGCTCTACTACAAGGCGTTGGTCGAAGGCTTGGCAGAAATGCCCGCGGCCGACCCCGAAGTCCGTGCGCAAATCGAAGAAGAGGCCACGCGCCTTGGCTGGCAAGCCTTGCACGACCAGTTGGCGTTGATCGATCCGGTGTCCGCCGCGCGAATACATCCGAACGATCCTCAGCGTCTCAGTCGAGCGCTGGAAGTTTATCGTGTCAGCGGTCAAAGCATGACCGACCTGCGTTTGAGACAATCTGCGCAAAGTACTGAAGCAGCCGCTTCGGGACGGCAACAATTGCCCTATACTGTCGCGAACTTGGCCATTGCTCCGGCAAATCGGCAGGTACTTCATGAGCGAATTAAACAAAGATTCACTTTAATGTTGGAACAGGGATTCATTGACGAGGTCGTAGCCCTGCGTAAGCGAAGTGACCTGCATGCCGGGTTGCCGTCTATACGTGCGGTAGGCTACCGACAAGTCTGGGATTACCTGGATGGCAAGCTGACGTCAGCCGAGATGCAGGAGCGTGGAATCATTGCCACGCGCCAGTTGGCGAAGCGCCAGTTCACCTGGTTGCGCAGTTGGGCTGATTTACATTGGCTGGACAGTCTGGATTGCGACAATCTGCCACGCGCCTTGAAATACTTGGGGACCATCTCCATATTGAGCTGAGTCCTTGCAATTGCCGTCTATCCTTGGGGGTGGGGCGGCTGAAGCCATCTGATTATCTATTTTTTATATTGAATCCTTAAAGGAGTGCGGCACATGTCAAAAGGGCATTCGCTACAAGACCCTTACTTGAATACTTTACGTAAAGAAAAAGTTGGGGTGTCCATTTACCTGGTCAACGGTATCAAGCTGCAAGGTACGATCGAATCTTTCGACCAGTTCGTTATCCTGTTGAAAAACACCGTCAGCCAAATGGTTTACAAACACGCTATCTCGACAGTGGTGCCGGTTCGTCCAATTCGTCTGCCTAGCGCAACCGAATCCGAAGCGGGTGACGCTGAGCCAGGTAACGCCTGATAGGAGTCTCCTTTGTTCTTTGAGCGCCACGGTGGTGGTGAGCGAGTAATTCTCGTTCACTTGGATGGACAGGACCCTGAGGCGCGCGAAGATCCGCAGGAGTTTCAGGAATTGGCTAATTCGGCCGGCGCCGAGACCGTTGCGTTTTTTAACGTGCCGCGTCATCGGCCAACCGCCAAATTCCTGATTGGCAGCGGCAAGGTCGAGGAGTTGCGCGACCTCGTCAAAGCCGAAGAAGCCGATCTGGTGATTTTCAATCACATCCTCACGCCCAGTCAGGAACGTAACCTCGAGCGGGTTTTCGAGTGTCGCGTGATCGACCGTACCGGTCTGATTCTCGATATTTTCGCCCAGCGCGCCCGAACCCATGAAGGCAAGCTCCAGGTAGAACTGGCCCAGCTCGACCACATGAGCACCCGGCTGGTTCGTGGCTGGACTCACCTTGAGCGCCAGGGTGGCGGTATCGGTATGCGTGGTCCGGGTGAAACCCAGCTGGAAACCGACCGCCGTTTGCTGCGGGTTCGCCTGCGACAGATCAAGGGGCGGCTGGAAAAAGTGCGTAGCCAGCGCGAACAGTCGCGACGTGGCCGATCGCGTGCGGATATTCCAACCGTGTCCCTGGTGGGGTACACCAACGCCGGTAAATCCACACTCTTCAACAACGTGACGAAATCCGACGTGTACGCGGCTGATCAGTTGTTTGCCACGCTGGATCCGACCTTGCGTCGTCTGGAACTGGACGACCTGGGGCCGATTGTCCTGGCAGACACTGTGGGTTTCATTCGTCACTTGCCCCACAAGCTGGTCGAGGCATTTCGGTCTACCCTCGAAGAGTCGAGCAATTCCGACCTGTTGTTGCACGTGATCGATGCGGCCGAACCGGATCGCCTGTTGCAGATCGAGCAGGTGATGGTGGTGCTGGGCGAGATTGGTGCCCAGGACTTGCCGATCCTCGAGGTCTATAACAAACTCGATTTGCTTGAAGGCGTTGAGCCACAAATCCAGCGCGACGAAAACGGCAAGCCCCAGCGGGTCTGGCTATCGGCGCGTGATGGCTCGGGGCTGGAATTGCTTGAGCAAGCCATTGCTGAATTACTTGGCAGTGATTTGTTTATCGGTACCTTGCGTTTGCCGCAACGATTCGCTCGACTGCGTGCGCAGTTTTTCGAACTCGGTGCGGTGCAGAAAGAAGAGCACGACGAAGAAGGCATCAGTTTGCTGGCCGTTCGTTTGCCCCGGGTCGAGTTGAATCGACTGGTAAGCCGCGAAGGATTGCAGCCGATGGAATTCATCGAGCAACACACTTTGCAATAAAAGCCTGAGAAAGCGGTTGTGCCGTGGTGACAGGCATTCTGTAGCATTGGTCGGCGCGCCGTGGGTGCGTCTTTGCTTTATCAGATGGAGAGCGCTATGGCTTGGAATGAGCCGGGTGGCAACTCGAATAATCAGGACCCTTGGGGTGGCAAACGTCGTAATAACGGCGACCGCAAGGGACCACCGGATCTCGACGAGGCCTTCCGAAAGCTGCAGGAAAGCCTGAACGGGTTGTTCGGTGGTGGTAAGAAACGTGGCGGTGATGATGGCGGTGGTTCGGGCAAGAGTGGCGGCTTTGGCGGCCTGCTCGGCATCGGCCTGGTTGTCCTGGCGGCCGTATGGCTGTACAGCGCGGTCTACGTCGTCGACGAGCAGGAGCAAGCCGTGGTGCTGCGCTTCGGCAAGTACTACGAAACGGTTGGCCCGGGTCTGAACATCTATTTCCCGCCGATCGATAAAAAGTACATGGAAAACGTAACGCGTGAGCGTGCGTACACCAAGCAGGGCCAGATGTTGACTGAAGACGAGAACATCGTCGAAGTGCCGCTGACCGTGCAGTACAAGATCAGCAACCTGCAGGACTTCGTGCTGAGCGTCGATCAGCCAGAAATCAGCCTGCAGCACGCGACCGACAGTGCCTTGCGCCACGTGGTGGGTTCCACCGCAATGGACCAGGTGCTGACCGAAGGCCGTGAATTGATGGCCAGCGAGATCAAGGAGCGCCTGCAACGCTTCATGGATACCTATCGCACCGGCATCACCGTTACCCAGGTCAACGTTCAGAGCGCAGCGGCACCGCGTGAAGTCCAGGAAGCCTTCGATGACGTGATCCGTGCCCGTGAAGACGAGCAGCGTTCGCGTAACCAGGCTGAAACCTATGCCAACGGCGTCGTGCCGGAAGCTCGTGGTCAGGCTCAGCGTATCCTCGAAGACGCCAACGGCTACCGTGACGAAACCGTCTCGCGTGCCAAGGGTGAGGCTGATCGCTTCACCAAACTGGTCGCCGAGTACCGCAAGGCACCTGAAGTCACCCGCCAGCGTCTGTACCTGGACACCATGCAGGAAGTCTTCAGCAACACCAGCAAGGTGCTCGTGACCGGCAACAAAAATGGCCAGAGCAACCTGTTGTACCTGCCGCTGGACAAAATGGTCGAAAGTGGCCGCAGCACTAGCACTCCGGTGAACAGTGCGGCAGCCACCAGCAATGAAGCGAATGCGCGTGCCGCAGCTGATCTGCAGCAACAGCAAGCACGTACCAGGGAGAGTCGCTGATGAGCAATAAATCGCTGATCGCCCTTATTGTCGGCGTCGTCGTGGCGATCGCTGCCTGGAACTGCTTCTACATCGTGGCTCAGACCGAGCGCGCGGTGTTGCTGCAGTTTGGTCGCGTGGTTCAGGCCGATGTTCAGCCGGGCCTGCATGTGAAAGTGCCTTACGTTAACCAGGTGCGTAAATTCGACGCACGCCTGATGACGCTGGATGCACCGACGCAGCGCTTCCTGACGCTGGAAAAGAAAGCTGTAATGGTCGATGCCTACGCCAAGTGGCGTGTGAAGGACGCAGAGCGTTTCTACACCGCGACTTCCGGCCTCAAGCAGATTGCCGATGAACGTCTGTCCCGTCGTCTGGAATCGGGCCTGCGTGACCAGTTCGGTAAGCGTACCTTGCACGAAGTGGTGTCGGGTGAACGTGATGCGCTGATGGCGGATATCACGGCATCGCTGAACAAGATGGCCGAGAAAGAACTGGGTATCGAAGTAGTCGATGTTCGGGTCAAGACCATCGACCTGCCCAAAGAAGTGAACCGCAGTGTGTTCGAACGTATGAGCACCGAGCGTGAGCGTGAAGCTCGCGAGCACCGCGCCAAGGGTAACGAGCTGGCCGAAGGCATCCGTGCCGACGCCGATCGTCAGCGCCGCGTACTGCTGGCTGAAGCCTATCGTGAGTCTGAAGAGGTTCGCGGTGACGGTGATGCCCAGGCCGCAGCGATTTACTCCAAGGCGTACGGTCAAGACCAGGAGTTCTACGCGTTCTACCGCAGCCTGCGTGCGTACCGTGAAAGCTTTGCGAACAAATCCGACGTCATGGTCCTCGACCCAAGTAGTGACTTCTTCCATTACCTGGAAAAAGCCAAGCCTTGATACGGCGTTGACCTGAATCACCCCGCCGGGCGGCTAAAACCTCTGGCGGGGTGATCCTTTGGGAAAACGTGTGTATGATGCGGCAGCCGGGAAATTCCCGGCTTTTTTGCGTCTGCATGTTTGATTGCTGTTTTTTGAGCAGACGACGGGCCGAACGGCCTGACAGTTTTTCGAGGAACGTGGTTGGCGAAGCCGGTTAGAGGGCTTTTCGCTCCGTCGCTCATGCGCGTGGTTTGTATATGAGCTGACCATTTTCTGCTTCACTCAAGGCTCGCCGACAGGCTGGCTGCCCGGATATAGGGGAAGGCGTAATGGCAACGGTAGACCGCTGGCTTCTGCCAGATGGCATCGAAGAAGTACTGCCACCGGAAGCGGCGCGCATTGAAGTCGCGCGTCGTCAGGTGTTGGATCTGTTCCAGAGCTGGGGTTACGAGTTTGTCGTGACTCCCCATATCGAGTACCTGGAATCCCTGCTGACCGGCGCGGGTCAGGACCTGGATCTGCGGACCTTCAAGGTCATCGATCCGCAATCGGGCCGGCAAATGGGTTTCCGTGCCGACATCACGCCGCAAGTGGCGCGCATCGACGCGCACACCCTGCGTCGCGAAGGTCCAAGCCGCCTGTGTTATGCCGGCAGCGTGCTGCACGCGCAGCCTCGCGCATTGTCGTCCTCGCGCAGCCCGATTCAACTGGGTGCCGAGTTGTACGGCGACGCCAGTCCGAGCAGCGACGTGGAAGTCATCAGCCTGATGCTGGCCATGCTGCAACTGGCCGATGTGCCGGATGTGCACATGGATCTCGGTCATGTTGGCATCTACCGTGGCCTGGCTCGCGCCGCCGGTTTGTCCGGTGAAGTCGAGCAGCAGTTGTTCGATGCGCTGCAACGTAAGGCCATCGACGAGGTCATTATCTTGACCGAAGGCTTGCCTGCCGATCTTTCCGATATGCTGCGAGCCCTGGTCGACCTGTGTGGCGGCCGCGAAGTATTGAGCGCTGCCCGTGAGCGTCTAGCCAAGGCCCCAGCCCCGGTTCTGGCGGCGCTGGACGATCTGCTGGCGATTGCCGAGCGTTTGTCCGTGCGTTTCCCGCAATTGCCGCTGTACTTCGACCTGGGCGAGTTGCGCGGCTATCACTACCACACCGGCGTCGTGTTCGCGGTGTTTGTACCGGGTGTTGGCCAGTCCATTGCCCAGGGCGGTCGTTACGACGATATCGGCGCCGACTTCGGTCGCGCTCGTCCGGCTACCGGCTTCTCCACCGATTTGAAAACCCTGGTGACCCTGGGGCGTGCTGAGATCGAGCTACCGTCTGGCGGTATCTGGATGCCTGACAGTACGGATGCGGCACTCTGGCAGCAGGTTTGCCAGTTGCGCAGTGAGGGTCAGCGTGTCGTTCAGGCATTGCCTGGGCAACCATTGGCCGCCGCCCGTGAAGCGGACTGCGACCGGCAATTGATCCAGCAGAACGGGCTTTGGCAAGTATCGCCACTGGCTTCTTGAGTTTTCCTGCCGGCTGCCGCCGGCACCAAGTTTGCGCGAATGAGGACAAGTGTTATGGGTAAGAATGTCGTAGTCCTGGGCACCCAATGGGGTGATGAGGGCAAAGGCAAGATCGTTGATCTGCTGACCGAACATGCTGCCGCCGTAGTGCGCTACCAGGGTGGCCACAACGCTGGTCACACGCTGGTGATCGACGGCGAAAAAACCGTCTTGCACCTGATCCCGTCGGGCGTGCTGCGCGAAGGCGTGCAGTGCCTGATCGGTAACGGCGTGGTGGTTGCACCTGACGCCCTGCTGCGCGAGATCATCAAGCTGGAAGAAAAAGGTGTGCCGGTGCGCGAGCGCCTGCGCATCAGCCCGTCCTGCCCGCTGATCCTGTCCTTCCACGTCGCGCTGGACCAGGCCCGTGAAAAGGCCCGTGGCGAGCTGAAGATCGGTACCACCGGTCGCGGCATCGGCCCGGCGTACGAAGACAAGGTCGCTCGTCGTGGCCTGCGTGTGGGCGACCTGCTCAACATGCCGCGCTTTGAAGACAAACTGCGTGAACTGGTGGATTACCACAACTTCATGCTGGTGGGTTACTACAAAGAGCCAGCCATCGAATTCGACAAGACCCTGGCCGAATGCAAAGAATACGCTGAGCTGCTCAAGCCGCTGATGCTGGACGTGACTGCCGAGCTGCACGACCTGCGTCGCGCTGGCAAAGACATCATGTTCGAAGGCGCCCAGGGTTCGTTGCTGGACATCGACCACGGTACCTACCCGTACGTGACCAGCTCCAACACCACCGCTGGCGGCGTTGCTACCGGTTCGGGTGTTGGTCCTATGTTCCTGGACTACATCCTGGGCATCACCAAGGCTTACACCACTCGTGTAGGTTCGGGTCCATTCCCGACTGAGCTGTTCGACGAAGTCGGTGCACACCTGGCCAAACAAGGTCACGAGTTCGGCGCGACTACTGGCCGTGCCCGTCGTTGTGGCTGGTTCGACGCCGTCATCCTGCGTCGCGCTATCGATGTGAACAGCATCTCGGGTATCTGCCTGACCAAGCTGGACGTGCTCGACGGCCTGGAAACCATCAACATCTGCGTCGGCTACAAAGATGCAGAAGGCAATGCCGTTGCCCCGACTGACGCTGACAGCTACGTGGGCCTGCAGCCTGTGTACGAAGAAGTGCCGGGCTGGACCGAGTCGACCGTGGGTGCCAAGACCCTGGAAGAGCTGCCGGCCAACGCCCGTGCGTATATCAAGCGCGTTGAAGAGCTGATCGGTGCGCCGATCGACATTATTTCGACGGGCCCGGACCGCAACGAAACCATCGTTCTGCGTCATCCGTTCGCTTGATAAGCTGTTGATGTAAAAAACAAAGGCCCCTTGATAGGGGCCTTTGTCGTTTATGTCTGCTGGACGGCATGACCTTTGCTATCAGCTTTGCTTAAAACGTCACTTTTGGCGTGCCATCAATTTAATGGCGCTTTTGCAGAGGGATATCAAGTGTCGGCTGTTCTCTCATTGTTACAGAGCCGTTTGTTGCGGCCCGTGTTCGTTACTCTTGGTATCGCCCTTTTGGTGCAGGTGCTGGTCGCTGTTGCGCTGACCCGGAGCACGGTGACGGCGCTTGAAGCTGATCTGGGCACGCGCCTGGGTGCGGACAGCCAAAAACTCTCTGGTGAGCTTGAGCAGGCGGGGCGCGAAGTCACGTCGAGCCTCGACAGCCTCTCCACCAGTACGCGTCAGCGACTGACGGCTGGTTTGTCCTCTCGGCTGAAGGATGAGCAGGCGCAGTTGCGCTCAACGCTGGAAAAGGACCTGAAGGATTCCGCCAACGACATGGCGCAGCTTCTGGCCTCGGTTGCACCGCGCGCCATGTGGGACAACGACGTCCCGACTCTGTCCGAATTCGCCCGTCGCGCCCAGCGCAACCCCAACGTGCTGTTCGTGGTCTACGACGACGCCACCGGCCAGCATCTGACTCGCTATCTCAATCGGGAAAACCCGATCAACAAAGCCCTTTTGGAGAAGGGTCGGGGTGAGCGTGCGCTGGACAAGGTGCTGGATGCGGCGAAGCACGATCCGTCGGTCTTCTATATCGAAGCCTCGATCAACCCCAATGGCGTGGAAATCGGCAAGGTCTTGATGGGTGTATCGACGGCCTCGGTGGAAACCGATCTGGCGGCTCTGGACAAGCGTTTCTCCGCATTGATCGCCAGCAGCGACCAGCTCGTGGGCGACAGCTTGAAGGGCGCGGCGGCGGACAGTGCGGCGGTCATGGGTGCGCGTCTGCAGTCGGCTCAGGCCATGGCATCTGAAATGAAGGCCAACACCACCAGTACGGTGCAGGAGGCAGCGGCCACCTTGCGTTGGCGCATTGGTTTGAGTCTGGCGGTGGTCGGCTGTGGCGTGTTGTTGTTGCTGGCGGTAGTGCTCGGTCGTCGAGTGGTCAATCGTCTGAAAATGCTGATTGTGGCCATGGATGATCTGGCGGCGGGTGAGGGTGATCTGACCAAGCGCGTACAGATCAACAGCAAAGACGAAATCGGCGACATGGCTTCGGCGGTCAATCGCTTTGTGGATAAGTTGCAGCCAATCGTGCGCGAGGCGGGTGATGTGGCTCAGCGTACCGGTGTAGAAATTGGTGCCATGACCTTGCGCAATGCCGGTGCCGATGCGGCGGCAGGCATGCAGCGTGATGAGGTTGCTGCAAGTCTGCGGGCTCTGTCGCAAATGGCTGACGAAGCCCAGTCCGAAAGTCATGCGATGCAGGCTGCGTTGAAGCAGGTTGTCGAAATTCGACAGGCCACCGATGAAAACACCCGGACTTCGGAGAAAGTCGGCAACCTGATCGGGGAGTTGGCCGGTCAGGTCAATACCGGAGCGCAAGTCATCGAGCGCCTGGCACAGCAGAGTGAACAGATTGAGGTGGTACTGACGGTGATACACGGTATTGCCGAACAGACCAATCTGTTGGCGCTGAACGCTGCGATCGAAGCGGCGCGTGCCGGTGAGACGGGGCGCGGATTCGCCGTGGTGGCGGATGAGGTGCGGGCGTTGGCGAGCAAGACGCAAAGCTCCACCGGCGACATTCAGGCGCACATCGTGGCGTTGCAGCAGGGGGCACGGGAGGCGGTGGCAGCGATTGGTCAGGCTGGGCGCCAGGCCAGTGAAGGATTGCTGGTATTGCGTGACAGTGCGCGGTTGCAGCAATCGGTACAGGCGTCGGTCGAGCAGGTGCATGCGGCGATTGGTCTGGCGACCCAGGCCGCCGAGCATCAGGCGAAAGGGGCGCAAGCTGTGCGCGGTCGGGTCGAGACCATTCATGCGCAGGCCGAGAAAGCCGCCCAGGCGGTGGTGGAAACCACGGTCAGCGGCAAGGTGCTGGATGGGTTGGCGGCGCAGCTGAAGGCTAGTCTGGGGCAGTTCAGGGCGTAAAAGATCAAAAGATCGCAGCCTTCGGCAGCTCCTGCAGAGAAGCGTAAAGCCACCTGTAGGAGCTGCCGAAGGCTGCGATCTTTTGCTTGTCAGCGACTCAAATACATCCGAGTCGTCAGCAGATAGACCGGCAACCCCGACACCACAATCAACAACGCCGCATAAGGCGCCGCCGCCGCAAATTCCACATTCGCGGTATGCGCCCACACTTCCGTTGCCAGCGTATTCAGCCCTGTCGGACTCAGCAGCAAAGTCGCCGTCAGCTCCTTCATTGCATCCAGAAACACCAATGCAAACGCCGCGCCCAGTGCCGGGAAGATAATCGGCAGCGTAACCCGGCAAAACGCGCTGAACGACGAAGCGCCCAGCGTGCGTGCCGCTTCTTCCAGTTGCGGAGCGGCCTTGGTCAGGGCGGTGCGAATTGGCGCCTGCGCCAGCGGCAGAAATAGCAGTGCATAAGCGATCAGCAGCAGCGTCGATGTCTGGTAAAGCGCCGGTACATAGTGCAGGGCGAAATACACCAGCGTCAGTGCAATCACCAGTCCGGGCAGCGCATGCAGCAGATAGGGCAGGCGCTCGGCCCAGATCGCCAATTGGCCTTTGTAGCGAACCACCAGCAGGCCCACCGGTACCGCCAATACCAGGCAGAGCGCAGCGCCGCCAAGAGACAGTGCAAGGGATGAAAGCAGTGCTTCACCGATTGCAGCTACCGGAAATGCCGCAGACGAACCCACAGCCAGCCAGTACGCCAGCATGCCGAGGGGAATCCCGCTTCCGATAATCGCCAACAAAAGGCAGTAAAGCTGTCCGGCCAAAGCCCATCGTCCAAGGCGAACTTGCTCTGCCTGTCGCGCCGCGCCCTGCCCCGTACGCACGTGTCGACCCTTGCCGCGAACGCGCAGCTCCAGCCATAGCAGTATCAGGCACAGCGCCAGCAGTACCGCTGATAGCATGGCGGCGTTGGCGTTGCTGAATTCCAGCTCGAACTGTTGATAGATCGCTGTGGTGAAGGTTTTCAGGCCAATGATCGACAGCGCGCCGAACTCCACCAGCATGTGCAAAGCGATCAGCAATGACCCGGCGAGCAGCGAAGGCCAGAGCAGGGGCAGGGTGACCTTGAAGAACACGCCCCAACGATTCTGTCCCAGCGTGCGCGCGGATTCTTCCAGGGACGGGTCAAGGTTACGCAGCGTTGCAGCCACGGGCAGGAATATCAGCGGGTATTTGGAGAGGCTCATCACCAGGATGGCCCCGCCAAGTCCCTCAAAATGAGCGCTTAGCGAAACCCAGGTGAAGCTGCTGACAAAAGCCGGCACGGCGAACGGCAGGCAGAGGATCACGCCCCACAATCGTCGGCCCGGCAAATTGCTACGCTCCAGCAGCCAGGCCAGCGACAAACCGATTACGCCGCAAGCGAGCGTGACGCCGATCATCAGTGCGAGTGTGTTGCGCAGCAGGCCGAATACATAAGGTCGCCACAGCAAGTGCAGCGCTTGTGCCCAGCCCGCCTGCCAGGCTTTCAGGCCGACATAGAGCAGGGGCAGCAGGCTGAGCACGACAAGTAGCAGTACGGGCAGTATCAGCCAGATGGACGGCCGTTTACGCCTTGGCACGTACGCGTGATGCCCGGACAGTGAGGTGCCCATCAGTTCAGGCCAACGTCACGTTCCAGATCGAGTGCTTCTTCAGCGTTGCCGAGGTCGGCGGGCGTGACTTTGGGGGCTTGCAGTTCGCTGAACGGCTTGAGCCCGCGATCCGACTCCATACCCTTGTGCAGTGGGTATTCGGCGGTGGTCTGGGTGATCACACGCTGACCTTCTTCGCTGGCCATGTAGGCGAGCAATTGCTGGGCTTCTTGTGGATGTTTGCTGGATTTCAGGACCGCAGCGCTGGACACGGTGATCAGCCCGCCGACGTCGCCGCCGGTGAAGTAATGCAGCTTCGAGTCGAGCTGGCCTTTTTCCCGTTGCAAGGCGAACCAGTAGTAGTTGTTCACCAGTACGGTGGCCACTTCTCCATTTTCCACGGCTTTGAGCGCGACCATGTTGTTGCTGTAAGTCTTGCCGAAAGCGCGCAAGCCGGTCAGCCATTCTTCGGCTGCATCCATGCCGTGGACCTTGATGATCGCTACGGCTTGTTCCTGGAAGGCGCCGCTGGTGGGCACAAAGCCGACCTTGCCTTGCCATTTTGGATCGGAGAACTCCATCACCGATGTCGGCAGGTCTTTTTCCTCGATCAGTTTGGGGTTGAATGCGACGACCCGCACCCGGGCGGTGACGCCAATCCAGGTGCCGTTGTTGGCTACGTATTCCTTGGGCAGAACAGCCAGGGTGGACTCGTCAGTCTTGGCTAGCAGGCCTTGCTCGCCGAGTTTGTTCAGTGGTGGCGATTCTTCGGTGTAGATCACGTCGGCGGGGGAGCGGTCGCCTTCTTCTACGACCTGGCTGGCGAGCTGATTACTGCTGCCTTTGCGTACATTGACGTGAATGCCGGTCTTGGCTTCGAAGGCTTTGGCGACCGCGTCGCCGACTTCTTTGTGCTGGCCGTTGTAGAGCGTCAGGGAGACCGGGTCGGCGGCTTGGGTGAGGGGAGTGGCGAGTGCCAGGCCGAGGAGGGTGGTGATCAGGCCGCGGCGCAGGGTATTTCGAAACATCATTCGCAGGGTTCCTCACTGTCACATTGCAAAAACTAGTAACAATGATAAACGATATTGTTTCTCACATGCGCATTGCAAGGCGAGGCGGGCTCATTGTAGGAGCTGCCGAAGGCTGCGATCTTTTTATTTTGATTTTAAAAGTCAAAAGATCGCAGCCTCGTTTCACTCGGCAGCTCCTACAGGTCTAGCAGGGGGGCCAGAAACGCAAAAACCCGCTTTCGCGGGTTTTTGTGAAATCCAGGGTCGTAACCTTGGATTTGAATTGGTGCCCAGAAGAAGACTCGAACTTCCACGACCTTGCGGTCACCAGCACCTGAAGCTGGCGTGTCTACCAATTTCACCATCTGGGCAATCATCTTCAGCGTTGCCGCTGTTGATGTGGCGCACTATACGGAGCGTGTTTTGATCTGTAAACCCCTGATTTTAAAATTAATAAAACAAAGGTTCAGAATGCAAAAAACCCGCTTTCGCGGGTTTTTGTGTGAGCCTTGAAATTGATCTAATCTCAAGCTCGAAATTGGTGCCCAGAAGAAGACTCGAACTTCCACGACCTTGCGGTCACCAGCACCTGAAGCTGGCGTGTCTACCAATTTCACCATCTGGGCAGTATCAACAACGTATCCGTCGTCGATGGCGCGCACTATACGGAGGGTCCTTTTAACTGTAAACCCCCGGGATCAAAAAAACCTGGAAAATTTCGCCAGCGGTCTTCAAACCAGCATTGCGGTGTCGATAATGGGCTTCAGAAGGGGCGTCTTAGCCTGAAATTTCCCGTTTCATTACGCCTATGCCAAACTAACCCGTATATAGACAAGGTGAAAACTCTCTAATGGCCGATTGGCAGTCCCTCGATCCCGAGGCCGCTCGTGAAGCGGAAAAATATGAAAACCCTATTCCTAGCCGCGAACTGATCCTTCAGCACCTTGCTGATCGGGGTTCGCCTGCTAACCGCGAGCAGCTGGTCGAAGAGTTTGGTCTGACCACAGAAGACCAGATCGAAGCCCTGCGCCGCCGTCTGCGCGCCATGGAGCGCGATGCTCAACTTATCTACACCCGTCGTGGCACTTATGCGCCGGTGGACAAGCTCGACCTGATCCTCGGTCGTATCAGCGGTCACCGTGACGGTTTCGGTTTCCTGGTGCCGGACGATGGCAGCGACGACCTGTTCATGAGCCCGGCGCAAATGCGCCTGGTATTCGACGGTGACCGTGCGCTGGCCCGCGTTTCCGGCCTGGACCGACGCGGTCGCCGCGAAGGCATGATCGTCGAAGTGGTGTCCCGCGCTCACGAAACCATCGTCGGCCGTTACTTCGAAGAGGGCGGCATCGGTTTTGTCGTTGCCGACAATCCGAAGATCCAGCAGGAAGTGCTGGTGACGCCGGGTCGTAACGCCAACGCGCAGATCGGTCAGTTCGTCGAGGTGAAGATCACCCACTGGCCGACGCCACGCTTCCAGCCGCAAGGCGACGTGGTTGAAGTCGTGGGTAACTACATGGCGCCGGGCATGGAAATCGATGTCGCCCTGCGTACCTATGACATTCCTCACGTCTGGCCTGATGCCGTGCTCAAAGAGGCTGCCAAGCTCAAGCCGGAAGTCGAAGAGAAAGACAAAGAGAAGCGCATCGACTTGCGCCATCTGCCGTTCGTCACCATTGACGGCGAAGATGCTCGCGACTTCGATGACGCGGTCTATTGCGAAGCCCGTCCGGGCAAGCTGCGCCTGTTCTCCGGCGGCTGGAAGTTGTACGTGGCGATTGCCGACGTATCAAGCTATGTGAAGCTAGGTTCGGCACTCGATGCCGAGGCCCAGGTTCGCGGCAACTCGGTGTACTTCCCCGAGCGCGTGATCCCGATGCTGCCTGAGCAGCTGTCCAACGGCCTGTGCTCGCTGAACCCGCAAGTTGACCGTCTGGCCATGGTTTGCGAGATGACCATCTCCAAATCCGGCGAAATGACTGACTACTGCTTCTATGAGGCGGTTATTCACTCCCATGCCCGTCTGACCTACAACAAGGTCAGCGCCATGCTGGAAACGCCGAAAGCCACCGAGGCGCGCAAGCTGCGTGGCGAGTACACCGACGTGGTGCCGCACCTCAAGCAGCTCTACTCGCTGTACAAGGTGTTGCTGGCCGCACGTCACGTGCGTGGTGCAATCGATTTCGAGACTCAGGAAACCCGGATCATCTTCGGTACCGAGCGCAAAATCGCCGAAATCCGCCCGACCGTGCGCAACGATGCCCACAAGCTGATCGAGGAATGCATGCTGGCGGCCAACGTGGCCACCGCCGAATTCCTCAAAAAGCATGAAATTCCGGCGTTGTACCGCGTTCACGATGGTCCGCCACCTGAGCGTCTGGAAAAGCTGCGCGCCTTCCTCGGCGAACTCGGCCTGTCCCTGCATAAAGGCAAGGACGGCCCGTCGCCGAAGGATTACCAGGCACTGTTGGCCGGCATCAAGGATCGTCCGGATTTCCATCTGATCCAGACGGTTATGCTGCGTTCGTTGAGCCAGGCGGTGTACAGCGCCGACAACCAGGGCCACTTCGGCCTGAATTACGAGGCGTACACCCACTTCACTTCGCCGATCCGCCGCTACCCTGACTTGCTCACGCACCGGGCGATTCGCAGCGTGATCCACTCGAAGCAGAACACCCCGCACGTTCGCCGTGCCGGTGCGATGACCATTCCGAAGGCGCGCATCTATCCGTACGACGAAGCGGCCCTGGAGCAGCTCGGCGAGCAGTGCTCGATGAGCGAGCGCCGTGCCGACGAGGCGACCCGCGACGTTGTGAACTGGCTCAAGTGCGAGTTCATGAAGGATCGTGTGGGCGAGTCGTTCCCGGGTGTGATCACGGCGGTAACCGGTTTTGGCTTGTTCGTCGAGTTGACCGATATCTACGTCGAAGGCCTGGTGCACGTCACCGCGCTGCCGGGTGATTACTATCACTTCGACCCTGTGCACCACCGCCTCGCCGGTGAGCGTACCGGTCGCAGCTTCCGCCTTGGCGATACAGTTGAAGTGCGGGTCATGCGCGTCGATCTCGACGAGCGCAAAATCGACTTCGAGATGGCTGAAAACACCATCAACGCACCGATCGGTCGCAAGAAGCGTGGCGCCGAAACCGCGGCACCTGCTTCCAAGTCCGCCGCAGAACCGGCGCCGGCGAAAACCGGTCGTCGTCCTGTCAAGGAAAAGGCTGTCGAAGCCTATCGTCCAAGCGATGCAGCGGCGAAAAACGCCGAAGTGCGCAAAAGTCGTGAAATGAAACAGGCGTTGCTCGCCGGTGCGAAAAGCGGCGGTAAAGCGGCGTCTGGGGGAAAGACCAGTCGGTCGGCGGCTGACAACGCTGTCGGCGGCAAGCCAGCCAAACCGAGCAAGCATCGTAAAGGCCCGCCAAAAGCGGGCTCGGCCCCAGCCAAAAGCGGCGGGGCGCGTAAACCTAAGGCCAAGTCATGAGTCAGTTGGAAAAGATCTACGGAGTACATGCTGTAGAAGCGTTGCTGCGTCACCACCCCAAACGCGTCAAGCAGATCTGGCTGGCCGAAGGTCGCAGTGATCCGCGGGTTCAGACCCTGATCGAACTGGCCAACGAAAATCGTGTTCAGGTCGGCCAGGCTGAGCGTCGCGAAATGGATGCCTGGGTAGAAGGTGTGCATCAGGGCGTGGTTGCGGACGTCAGTCCGAGTCAGGTCTGGGGTGAGGCGATGCTCGACGAGCTGCTGGATCGCACCGATGGCGCGCCGCTGCTGTTGGTGCTCGACGGCGTGACCGATCCGCACAACCTTGGCGCTTGCCTGCGTTCTGCCGATGCGGCGGGTGCGTTGGCGGTGATCGTGCCGAAGGACAAATCAGCGACGCTGACTCCGGTTGTACGAAAAGTCGCCTGCGGTGCAGCGGAAGTGATTCCGCTGGTTGCGGTCACCAACCTGGCGCGCACTCTGGAAAAACTCCAGCAGCGCGGTTTGTGGGTAGTGGGTACGGCGGGAGAGGCCGAGGTCAGCATTTATGACCAGGACCTGACTGGCCCGACCATCCTGATCATGGGCGCCGAAGGCAAGGGCATGCGTCGCCTGACCCGTGAGCATTGCGATTATCTGGTGAACCTGCCGATGGCCGGTAGCGTCAGCAGTCTCAACGTTTCCGTGGCGACGGGCGTATGCCTGTTCGAGGCGCAGCGTCAGCGCAGTGCCAAAGCCAAGACGGCTGCCAAGAAGTCCTGATCCACGCCCCACTGTAGGAGCGAGCCGGCTCGCGAAGGACTCAAGATCGCCGCGGAGAATCAGTTTCCCCGCGTGATCGTTGACGACCTTCGCGAGCATGCTCGCTCCTACTGTGCTGTGTCGTCTCGGTGACTGCTCAAATAATCACCAATTACCTTGCGCCTCCTTCGCCCCTTCTCTACAATTGCGCCCCTTGCTGTGATGGCAGGCACCTACGTGTCTAGCGTCCGCAAGTCCATAAGTGTCATTCACTCCTTGTCTGACCGCTTTTGAGCGGCAGGCTACAACCCGTAAGGAGCATTCATGCGTCATTACGAAATCATCTTTTTGGTCCACCCGGATCAAAGCGAGCAAGTCGGCGGCATGGTTGAGCGTTACACCAAGCTGATCGAAGAAGACGGCGGCAAAATCCACCGTCTGGAAGATTGGGGCCGTCGTCAACTGGCCTACGCAATCAACAATGTTCACAAGGCTCACTACGTGATGCTGAACGTTGAGTGCACTGGCAAGGCCCTGGCCGAGCTGGAAGACAACTTCCGCTACAACGATGCAGTGATCCGTAACCTGGTCATCCGTCGCGAAGAAGCCGTTACCGGCCAATCCGAGATGCTCAAGGCTGAAGAAAACCGCAGTGAGCGCCGTGAGCGTCGCGACCGTCCTGAGCACGAAGGCGCTGAAAGCGCTGATAGTGATGACAGCGACAACAGCGATAACGCTGACGAGTAATCCACGGACCTTTTAAGGAGCCTATCAAATGGCACGTTTCTTCCGTCGTCGTAAATTCTGCCGCTTCACCGCTGAAGACGTGAAAGAGATCGATTACAAAGATCTCAACACTCTGAAAGCTTACGTATCCGAGACCGGCAAAATTGTTCCAAGCCGCATCACCGGTACCAAAGCTCGTTATCAGCGTCAGCTGGCCACCGCTATCAAGCGCGCCCGCTTCCTGGCCCTGCTGGCCTACACCGACAGCCACGGCCGCTGAGACCGGGCAGTCGACACGTAGCAAAGGATTGAATGCATGCGTGCCATAGCTGAGTTCATCATGCGCGGCCGTATGCAGGCCACTCTCGTAGTGGCTGGATGCGCGGCATTGCCGTTGTTGTATTGGTTGGGTGCTGCCGCTGGATGCCTTGTGCTCCTGCGGCGCGGATTGAAGGACGCCATAGGCGTTCTTGCTCTGGGAATGCTGCCGGCCTTGGCCTGGTGGCTCTACTCCGACGACCCACGGGCACTTCTGGTGCTGCTGGGGTCTGCGAGCCTTGCGTTGGTTTTGCGCGCAAGCGAGTCCTGGAACCGCGTGCTGCTGGTCAGCATAGCGATGGGAGTGGTGTTTTCAGTGGTGCTGGGGACGGCTTTTGGTCCTCAGATCGAGATGCTGGCGCAGGCTTTGATCAAGGTCATGCCTTCGCTACTCGGTGATGTCTACCAGAAGTTGTCGGTAGACGAGCAAGCGCGTTTCGCGTCCCTGATTGCACCAGTCCTGACCGGCCTGATTGCGGCCTTGTTGCAAATCGTCAGTGTGCTGAGCCTGCTTGCCGGGCGCTACTGGCAGGCGTTGTTGTACAACCCGGGTGGTTTTGGTCGCGAGTTTCGCGCCATCCGATTCCCGCTTTTGCCGGCGATGTTGCTGCTGGCGTGCATGCTTCTGGGGCCCAATCTTGGTTCGCAGATGGCCATGTTGACGCCGTTGTGCAGTGTACCGCTGATGTTTGCCGGGCTGGCCCTGATTCACGGGCTGGTGGCGCAAAAGCGACTGGCCAGGTTCTGGCTGGTGGGGTTGTACGTCACGCTGTTGCTGTTCATGCAGCTGATCTATCCGTTGCTGGTGGTCCTGGCCATCGTCGACAGCCTGATTGATTTTCGCGGTCGTTCGGCACCGAAAGATGCCGATAGCGCGAACGGTGAAGGTTAAAAGTTAAGAGGATTTTCACATGCAACTGATCCTTCTGGAAAAAGTCACCAACCTGGGCAACCTGGGTGACAAAGTGAACGTTAAGGCTGGTTACGGTCGTAACTACCTGCTGCCTTACGGCAAAGCTACCGCTGCGACCCCAGCCAACCTGGCTGCGTTCGAAGAGCGTCGTGCTGAGCTGGAAAAAGCAGCAGCAGATCGTAAATCGTCGGCTGAAAGCCGCGCTGCCCAACTGGCCGAGCTGGAAGTGACTATCACTGCCACCGCTGGCGACGAAGGCAAGCTGTTCGGTTCGATCGGTACTCACGACATCGCTGACGCACTGACCGCCTCCGGCGTTGAAGTGCAGAAGAGCGAAGTTCGTCTGCCGAACGGCACCATCCGCAACGTAGGCGAATTCGACGTGGCCGTGCACCTGCACGCCGAAGTTGAAGCCACCGTACGCGTTGTCGTGGTAGCAGCTTAAGCAGCACTTGTCGGCTGGCACCCTCGGGTGCTTGCCGGTAACATCGGGCACGATCCTGTTTACAGGTCGTGCCCTTTGTCTTTCTGATTCCTCCAATTTCAAGTGGCCATGAACGAAATCTCCGCTCCTGAGCAATACGATCTGCAAACCGCCGCGCTGAAAGTGCCGCCGCATTCCATCGAAGCCGAACAGGCTGTACTCGGTGGTCTGATGCTGGACAACAACGCCTGGGAGCGTGTGCTCGATCAAGTCTCCGACGGCGATTTCTATCGACATGACCACCGCCTGATCTTCCGTGCGATCGCCAAACTGGCCGATCAGAACTCCCCGATTGACGTCGTGACCCTTGCCGAGCAACTGGACAAGGAAGGTCAGACGTCGCAGGTCGGTGGCCTCGGTTACCTTGGCGAGCTGGCGAAAAACACACCGTCCGTCGCCAACATCAAGGCTTATGCGCAGATCGTCCGTCAACGCGCGACGTTGCGCCAGCTGATCGGCATCAGCACCGAGATCGCCGACAGCGCTTTCAACCCGGAAGGTCGCACTGCCGAGGAGATCCTCGACGAAGCGGAACGCCAGATCTTCGCGATTGCCGAGGCCCGGCCGAAAACCGGTGGCCCGGTGGGTGTGAACGATTTGCTGACCAAGGCCATTGATCGCATCGACACGCTGTTCAACACTGACAACGCCATTACCGGCCTGTCCACTGGCTACACCGATCTTGATGAAAAGACCAGCGGCCTGCAGCCGGCTGACTTGATCATCGTCGCCGGTCGTCCGTCGATGGGTAAAACCACCTTCGCGATGAACCTGGTGGAAAACGCCGTACTGCGCAGCGACAAGGCTGTTCTGGTGTATTCCCTCGAGATGCCAGGCGAATCGCTGGTCATGCGTATGTTGTCGTCCCTCGGTCGGATCGACCAGACCAAGGTGCGTTCCGGTCAGTTGGAAGATGACGACTGGCCGCGCCTGACATCGGCGGTGAACCTGCTCAACGACCGCAAGCTGTTCATCGACGACACCGCCGGTATCAGTCCGTCGGAAATGCGTGCGCGTACCCGGCGTCTGGCGCGTGAGCACGGTGAGATCGGCCTGATCATGATCGACTACCTTCAGTTGATGCAGATTCCAGGTTCCGGCGGCGACAACCGAACCAACGAGATTTCTGAAATCTCGCGCTCCTTGAAAGCCTTGGCCAAGGAGTTCAACTGCCCGGTGGTGGCGCTGTCCCAGCTCAACCGTTCCCTCGAGCAGCGACCGAACAAAAGGCCGATCAACTCCGACCTCCGGGAATCCGGGGCGATCGAGCAGGACGCCGACGTGATCATGTTCGTTTATCGTGACGAGGTGTATCACCCGGAGACCGAGCACAAAGGCATTGCCGAGATCATCATCGGCAAGCAGCGGAACGGGCCGATCGGTTTTATTCGTCTGGCCTTTATCGGCAAGTACACCCGATTCGAGAACCTGGCGCCGGGTAGCTATAACTTCGATGATGACGAGTAAGGTATTTAGTGTCCTGAAAGGCCCCATCGCCGGCAAGCCATCTCCTACAGGGGGGGGCGTCGTACCTGTAGCAGCACGCTTGCTCGCGATAGGGGCGACGCAATTTCCGACCATAGCCGTCGGAATTGGTCAAAAAATGTGCTATATTCCGCGCCCGCGAAATTCAATGAAAGCCAACACCGGTTATCGACATGCAAGCAGCCAAGCCGTTATTTGACTATCCCAAGTACTGGGCCGAATGTTTCGGGCCAGCGCCGTTCCTGCCCATGAGCAGGGAGGAGATGGATCAGCTCGGCTGGGATTCCTGCGACATCATCATTGTCACCGGTGATGCGTACGTCGACCACCCGTCGTTCGGCATGGCGATCATCGGCCGGCTGCTGGAGTCCCAGGGCTTCCGCGTCGGGATCATTGCCCAGCCGAACTGGCAGTCCAAAGACGACTTCATGAAGCTCGGCGAGCCGAACCTGTTCTTCGGCGTCGCGGCCGGCAACATGGATTCGATGATCAACCGCTACACTGCCGACAAAAAAATCCGCTCCGATGACGCCTACACTCCCGGCGGCATGGCGGGCAAACGTCCGGACCGCGCGAGCCTGGTTTACAGCCAGCGCTGCAAGGAAGCCTACAAGAACGTGCCGATCGTACTCGGTGGCATCGAAGCTTCCCTGCGTCGCATCGCCCACTACGATTACTGGCAAGACAGGGTTCGCAACTCGATCCTGATCGACGCCTGCGCCGACATCCTGCTCTACGGCAACGCCGAACGTGCGATCGTCGAAGTCGCCCAGCGTCTGTCCTACGGTCACAAGATCGAAGACATCACCGATGTGCGCGGCACCGCGTTCATTCGTCGCGACACGCCGAAAGACTGGTACGAAGTCGATTCCACGCGCATCGACCGTCCGGGCAAGATCGACAAGATCATCAACCCGTACGTGAACACCCAGGACACCCAGGCCTGTGCCATCGAGCAGGAAAAGGGTCCGGTCGAAGATCCGCAGGAAGCCAAGGTCGTACAGATTCTGGCCAGCCCACGCATGACCCGTGACAAGACTGTGATCCGTTTGCCGTCGGTTGAGAAAGTCCGTGGCGATGCGGTGCTGTATGCCCACGCCAACCGGGTACTGCACCTGGAAACCAACCCGGGCAATGCCCGCGCGCTGGTACAGAAGCACGGCGAAGTCGACGTCTGGTTCAACCCGCCGCCGATTCCGATGACCACCGAAGAAATGGACTACGTGTTCGGCATGCCTTATGCGCGCATTCCGCACCCGGCGTACGGCAAGGAAAAAATCCCGGCCTACGACATGATCCGTTTCTCGGTGAACATCATGCGTGGCTGCTTTGGCGGCTGCACCTTCTGCTCGATCACCGAGCATGAAGGCCGGATCATCCAGAACCGTTCGCACGAGTCGATCATTCGCGAAATTGAAGAAATTCGTGACAAGGTCCCGGGCTTCACCGGCGTCATCTCCGACCTCGGCGGCCCGACCGCGAACATGTACCGCATCGCCTGCAAGAGCCCGGAAATCGAATCCGCGTGCCGCAAGCCATCCTGCGTGTTCCCTGGCATCTGCCCGAATCTGAATACCGACCACTCGGCGCTGATTCAGCTGTACCGCAGCGCCCGTGAGTTGCCGGGCGTGAAAAAGATTCTGATCGCATCCGGCTTGCGTTACGACCTCGCGGTCGAGTCGCCGGAATACGTTAAAGAGCTGGTGACTCACCACGTCGGTGGTTACCTGAAGATCGCCCCGGAACACACCGAGGAAGGTCCGCTCAACCAGATGATGAAACCGGGCATCGGCAGCTATGACAAGTTCAAGCGCATGTTCGAGAAGTACTCCAAGGAAGCGGGCAAGGAGCAGTACCTGATTCCGTACTTCATCGCCGCCCACCCGGGCACCACCGATGAGGACATGATGAACCTGGCGCTGTGGCTCAAGGGCAACGGCTTCCGTGCCGACCAGGTGCAGGCGTTCTACCCGTCGCCGATGGCCACCGCCACTGCGATGTACCACTCGGGCAAGAACCCGCTGCGCAAGGTCACTTACAAGAGTGACGCGGTGACTATCGTCAAGAGCGAAGAGCAGCGTCGTCTGCACAAGGCGTTCTTGCGTTATCACGACCCTAAAGGCTGGCCGATGCTGCGTGAGGCACTGACACGCATGGGCCGCGCGGACCTGATCGGGCCGGGCAAGAACCAGTTGATTCCTTTGCATCAGCCGTCAACTGACAGCTACCAGAGCGCCCGTCGCAAGAATTCGACGCCGGCCGGCAGCCACAAGGTTGCAGGGGAAAAGACCACCAAGATCCTGACCCAGCACACCGGCCTTCCGCCGCGTGCCAGCGATGGCGGCAACCCGTGGGACAAGCGCGAACAGGCCAAGGCGGCGGCGTTTGCCCGCAACCAGCAGGCAGCCAAAGAGCGCAAGGACGCCGCCAAGGGCAAAGGCCCCAAGCCGACCCGCAAACCGGTCGTTCCGCGCTAATCCGCACTTGAGCTGAAAAGAACGCCAACCTTCGGGTTGGCGTTTTGCATTTCTGGCATAAGAAAGGTGTTGAAGCCATAGGCCTCATCGCTGGCAAGCCAGCTCCCACAAGGAGCTTCAATCGCCACAGTTTTGTGAACGGCAGATAAACCGGGGGGAGCTGGCTTGCCCGCGATGAGGCCGGTTCATTCAACCTTTCAGCAACTGCTCGCCACATTAAGGCGCAACTACCTCAATCCATTTCCTCGCATCGCCCGATTTTGGTGCTGTACTGCCTCCAGTAACCGGAGAAAGCGCCAGCGCTGCTGGGTGGCATAAGTCTTGCGCGCTTTCGAATACGCTTAGGGCTCGCAGGAGGCACGCCGTGTCGATTCATGTCGCATTGCACCACGTCACGCATTACCGCTATGACCGCGCTGTCGAGCTCGGCCCGCAGATCGTTCGTCTGCGTCCCGCCGCTCACAGCCGCACGCGGATTCTGTCTTATGCGCTGAAGGTCTCGCCCGAACAGCACTTCATCAACTGGCAACAAGATCCGCAGGGCAATTACCTGGCGAGGCTGGTGTTCCCGGAGAAAACCGAGGAGCTGCGCATTGAGGTCGATCTGCTGGCCGAAATGGCGATCTTCAACCCGTTCGATTTCTTCCTCGAACCTTATGCAGAGAAAATCCCCTTTGCTTATGCCGCCGATGAGCGCAAAGAGCTGGCCCCGTATCTGGAAACCTTGCCGCTGACGCCGACGTTCAAGGCCTATCTGGATGGCATTGATCGCACCCCTCTGCCGGCCGTTGATTTCCTCGTCGCGCTCAATCAGCGCCTGAGCGATGACATTGATTACCTGATCCGCATGGAACCGGGCGTACAAACGCCTGAACACACCCTCGTGCAGGCGTCCGGTTCCTGTCGCGATTCCGCCTGGTTGCTGGTTCAGTTGCTGCGCAATCTGGGATTGGCGGCACGTTTCGTCTCCGGTTACCTGATCCAGTTGACCGCTGATGTCAAAAGTATCGACGGCCCGTCCGGCACTGAAGTGGACTTCACCGACCTGCACGCCTGGTGCGAAGTGTATTTGCCCGGCGCCGGCTGGATCGGCCTGGATGCGACTTCCGGGCTGTTTGCCGGCGAAGGACATATTCCGTTGGCCTGTAGTCCCGATCCGTCGTCAGCGGCACCGATCAGTGGCCTGGTGGAACCTTGTGAGTGTGAATTCAGCCACGAAATGTCCGTGGAGCGGATTTGGGAGGCGCCGCGGGTTACCAAGCCCTACACCGACGACCAATGGCTGGCGATCCAGGCCCTGGGTCGGCAGATCGATGCCGACCTGCTGGAAGGCGATGTGCGCTTGACCATGGGCGGCGAACCGACCTTCGTGTCCATCGACGACCCGGATGGTGCCGAGTGGAATACAGCGGCACTGGGGCCGAACAAGCGGCAGCTGTCCGCCGAACTGTTCCAGCGCATGCGCAAGCGTTATGCACCGCAGGGCCTGGTGCATTTCGGTCAGGGCAAATGGTATCCGGGCGAGCAATTGCCACGCTGGTCTCTCAACTGCTATTGGCGCCGTGATGGCGTGCCAATCTGGCAAAACAATGCGTTGGTCGCCGATGAACAGGAAGATTACGGCGCCGATGGGGTGCTGGCCGGGCGTTTTCTGGCGAGCGTTGCCGAACGACTGAAAATTCCGACGCGCTTTGTATTTCCGGCCTACGAAGACAATTTCTACTACCTCTGGCGCGAAGGGACGTTACCGCAGAACGTCAGCGCCGAAGACTCTCGGCTGGAAGAGCCGCTGGAGCGTGCGCGGCTGCGTAAAGTCTTTAGCCAGGGCCTGGACAAGGTCATCGGCCAGGTCCTGCCGCTGGCGCGTACCGCCAAGGGTGATCAATGGCAGAGCGGTCGCTGGTACCTGCGTGACGAGCATTGCCGATTGGTGCCCGGGGATTCTGCGTTGGGCTATCGTTTGCCGCTGGGTTCGCAGCCATGGGTGAAAGCGGCAGAGTATCCGTTCATTCATCCGCAGGATCCGAATCAGGATTTCCCGCCGCTGCCGGATACGGCGCAACTTCAAAGCCAGGGTGCGGCTGCTGAAACTGAAGATCGAGCGCCAAAGATCGATGAGTCGGCAGACTGGCTGACCCGCACCGCGCTGTGTGCCGAAGCTCGGGAAGGGCGGTTGTACCTGTTCATGCCGCCGCTGGAACGCGCCGAGGATTATCTCGAGCTCGTCGCCGCCATCGAGGCCACCGCTGAAGAACTGCGTTGCCCGGTGTTGCTTGAAGGTTACGAGCCGCCGAGCGATCCGCGATTGAGTAACTTGCGCATCACGCCGGACCCCGGTGTGATCGAGGTCAACGTACAACCATCCGCGTCGTGGGATGAGTTGGTGGAGCGCACCGAATTTCTCTATGAAGAAGCGCGGCAGACCCGCCTGACCACCGAGAAATTCATGATCGACGGCCGGCACACCGGAACCGGCGGAGGTAATCATTTCGTACTGGGGGGCGCGACACCGGCTGACTCACCGTTTCTGCGTCGCCCGGATCTGCTGCGCAGCCTGATCAGTTATTGGCATAACCACCCGTCATTGTCCTACCTGTTTTCCGGATTGTTCATCGGCCCGACATCCCAGGCGCCGCGTGTCGATGAAGCGCGCAACGACGCCTTATATGAGCTGGAAATCGCCTTTGCGCAGATGCCCGAACCCGGTGAGGAATGTCCTCCATGGTTGGTGGACCGATTGCTGCGCAACCTGCTGATCGATGTCACCGGCAACACCCACCGAGCCGAGTTTTGCATCGACAAACTCTACTCGCCGGACGGCGCCACCGGCCGTCTCGGCCTGTTGGAATTGCGCGCTTTTGAAATGCCTCCCCATGCACGCATGAGCCTCGCTCAGCAGCTTTTGCTGCGGGCACTGGTCGCACGATTCTGGCGTGAACCCTATGCGCCGCCAAAACTGGCGCGCTGGGGCACCGAACTGCACGATCGTTTCCTGTTGCCGCACTTTATCGAACAGGATTTCGCCGACGTTATCGTCGATCTCAACGCCGCCGGGTATCCTGTGCGGGCCGAGTGGTTCGCCGCGCACCTTGAGTTTCGCTTTCCCAAGGTCGGCGACTACGCCGTCAGTGGCATCGCACTGGAGCTGCGCCAGGCACTGGAACCGTGGCATGTGTTGGGCGAGGAAGGCGCGGTCGGTGGCACGGTGCGTTACGTGGATTCTTCGCTTGAACGTTTACAGGTCAAGCTCACCGGTCTGCCACCCCAGCGTTATCTGTTGACCTGCAACGGCATTCCCGTGCCCTTGCAACCCACCGGACGTGTAGGTGAATTCGTCGCGGGCGTGAGATTTCGCGCCTGGCAACCGGCGAACTGTCTGCAACCGACTATTGCGGTGCATGCGCCCTTGGTATTCGACTTGCTCGATACCTGGATGGGACGGTCGCTGGGCGGTTGCCAGTATCACGTCGCCCATCCCGGGGGACGCAATTACGACAGCCTGCCGGTCAATGCCAACGAGGCCGAGAGCCGGCGCATGGCGCGTTTTTTCCGTATCGGACACACGCCTGGGAAACTTCCTATCCCCAATCTGGAAATCAACGACGAGCTGCCGATGACTCTCGATTTACGACGTTTCTAAACCGTACGCGACGTTCGGATTTTTCGTATATCCGGGCGTCACGAGCCTGCGTTAGTCTGACCGTTCATTGCTGTCTGCCGAGCTTTCCATGCCTGACCTGCTAGACCGCTACCCGCTGACGGCGGGCACCTATCACGAACTGCTCGACGACAGCGGCGCTGTGCGCCCGCACTGGCGCCGGCTGTTCGACCAATTGCAGCGCAGCACACCGGCGCAACTGGTGCAGCGTCAGGCATTGTTGACCCGGCAGATTCAGGAAAACGGTGTGACCTACAACGTCTACGCCGATCCCAAAGGCGCAGACCGACCGTGGGAACTGGACCTGCTGCCCCATGTGATTGCAGCGGATGAGTGGGATCATTTGTCCGCCGGTATTGCTCAACGGGGGCAATTGCTCAATGCGGTTCTGGCGGACCTGTATGGCCCGCAACGGCTGATCGCCGAAGGTCTGTTGCCGGCTGAGCTGATATTCGGACACAACAACTTCCTCTGGCCCTGTCAGGGCATAAAACCGCCTGACGGGGCATTTCTGCATCTGTATGCCGTGGATCTGGCGCGCTCGCCCGACGGCCGCTGGTGGGTGACCGCGGACCGCACGCAAGCGCCGTCCGGAGCCGGATATGCGTTGGAAAACCGCACCATCGTGTCCCGTGCGTTTCCCGAGTTGTACCGTGATTTGAAGGTGCAGCATCTGGCTGGATTCTTCCGCACGCTTCAGGAAACGCTGGTCCGGCAAGCGCCCTGTGGCGATGAGTCACCCTTGGTGGTATTGCTGACACCGGGGCGCTTCAATGAAAGCTATTTCGAACATCTGTACCTGGCCCGCCAGCTCGGTTACCCGCTGGTGGAAGGTGGCGATCTGACGGTTCGCGATGCCACGGTCTACTTGAAAACATTGAGTGGCCTGCGTCGGGTGCACGCAGTCATGCGTCGGCTGGATGATGATTTCTGCGACCCGTTGGAGCTGCGTACCGATTCGGCCCTGGGCGTTCCTGGCCTGCTTGACGCTGTACGGCAGGGCAGGGTGCTGGTAGCCAATGCTCTTGGGAGTGGCGTGCTGGAGTCCCCAGCGCTGTTGGGTTTTTTGCCGAAGATCAATCAGTTCCTGTTCGGCGAAGATCTGATCCTGCCGTCTATCGCAACCTGGTGGTGCGGTGAAGCGCCCGTGTTGGCCCAAGCATTGGAAAAACTCCCGGAATTGCTGATCAAGCCCGCGTTCCCCTCCCAGAGCTTCGCGCCGGTCTTTGGGCGTGACTTGAGTGAAAAACAGCGCCAGGAGCTCACCCTGCGCATGCAGGCACGGCCTTATGCCTACGTCGCGCAAGAACTCGCGCAATTGTCCCACGCGCCGATCTGGCAGGCTGACGACGGTCAGCTGCAACCCCGGGCCATTGGCATGCGCATGTATGCGGTGGCGAGTCGGGAGGGCTATCGGGTGCTGCCGGGCGGTTTGACTCGCGTGGCCGCCGAAGCGGATGCCGAAGTGGTGTCGATGCAACGCGGCGGTGCAAGCAAAGACACTTGGGTGTTGGGTGATCGTCCACCCAGCGGCGAACAATGGAAAGCCCAGCGCAATATTGGCGTGCATGACCTGGTGCGGCGCGATCCGTATCTGCCGTCGCGGGTAGTGGAAAACCTGTTCTGGTTTGGCCGCTACTGCGAACGCTGCGATGACAGTGCCCGTTTGTTGCGCATCATGCTCGCGCGCTATGTGGATGGTGATGACCCGCAAGCCCTGCAAGCCGCGGTCGATCTCGGCGAGCGACTGATGTTGTTGCCGGATGAAGGCGAGCTTCCTGAACGACTGCTGGCGGCGTTGCTTGGCGATGACTGGCCGTTCAGCCTGCGTTCCAATCTGCAACGCTTGCAGTGGGCGGCGTCCCAGGTGCGCGGCAAACTTTCCAGGGAAAACTGGCAGGCACTGGTGGAGTTGCAACGCGAGGCCATGGAGCTGGAAACCGAAGAGCCGGATTTCGGCGAGTTGCTGGATTTTCTCAATCGATTGGTGATGTCACTGGCTGCACTGTCCGGGTTTGCGCTGGATGACATGACTCGGGATGAGGGGTGGCGATTCCTGATGATTGGTCGGCGGATCGAGCGCCTGCAATTTCTCAGCGGCAGTCTGGCGGCGTTCCTTCGTGGGACCGAAACCTTCGATCAGGTTGGGCTGGAGTGGCTGCTGGAGCTGGGGAACAGTAGCATCACCTACCGCTCACGGTATCTGGCGGTGGCGCAATTGATCCCGGTGCTTGACCTGTTGTTGCTCGACGAACAGAACCCACACGCCGTGCTGTTTCAATTGAAACTGGTGACCCGAACCGTCAAGCGCCTGAACGACGATTTCGGCGCACCGCGTGAAACGGTGTTGCCGCATTTGGCTGAACGCCTGGCGCGGTTCGACCTGGGCTGTCTTGAGAACTCGCTGTTTGGTGAAGCGAGCGTTCACGCTGCCATCGAAGGGCTGGCCGAACTGCTGCAAGAAATCGCCGACGCCAGCAGCCAGGTCTCGGATCGCCTTGCGCTGCGGCATTTCGCCCATGTCGATGATGTCAGCCAACGTACGGTGTCCGTCTGATGAGTGCTCATTATCAGATTTTTCACGACACTCACTACCACTACGACACGCCGGTTTCCCTTGCCCAACAACTGGCCCATTTGTGGCCACGTGAGTGTGCGTGGCAGCGCTGCACCGACCGGCAATTGCAGATCAGCCCGCAGCCGACGTCGCGCCGCGATGAGCTGGATGTCTTTGGTAACCCGCTGACGCGGCTGGCGTTCGAGCGTCCGCATGATGAGCTGCTGGTCAATGCGAGTCTCACGATCGAAGTGTTGCCTCGGCCGGCGTTGGATTTCAGCCAGTCTCCAGCATGGGAAGACACCTGCAGTACATTGACTTACAACAGTCAGCCTCTGTCGCCCGAACGGCTAGAAGCTTGCCGTTATCGGTTTGAATCACCTTATGTGCACCTGAAACGTAACTTCGTCGAGTTTTCCGAAAGTTGTTTCCCGGAGGGGCGGCCGCTGCTACTGGGCGTTCAGGCCTTGATGGAGAAAATCTTCAGCGAGTTTACCTTTGATGCCGAAGCGACTCAGGTGGCGACGCCGCTGGTTGAAGTGCTGGAGCGTCGGCGTGGTGTCTGTCAGGACTTCGCCCACCTGATGCTCGCCTGCGTACGCTCTCGTGGTTTGGCTGCGCGGTACATCAGTGGTTACTTGCTGACGCAGCCGCCACCCGGTCAGCCACGCTTGATCGGGGCCGATGCGTCGCATGCCTGGGTGTCGGTTTTTTGCCCCGAGTTGGGCTGGGTGGACTTTGATCCGACCAACAACGTGCAGCCGGCGCTGGAGCACATCACTTTGGCGTGGGGGCGGGATTTTTCCGATGTGTCGCCGTTGCGGGGCGTCATTCTGGGAGGAGGGAATCATGACCCGGAAGTCCGCGTCACCGTGATGCCACTGAATTAACGCAGGTCCCCTGTAGCAGCGAGCTTGCTCGCGAAGAACCCGAGAGCGCCGGGGTGTCAGGCTTGCAGCGTTATCGTTAACGACCATCGCGAGCAAGCTCGCTCCTACAGAAGAGGGCCGGCAGCAAAACTGCCAACCCTGGACACAGATCCGGTGGGCCTGATCAGGTTATCGGGCCCGGAGGGTCTCAGGCGTCGGGCGCCTGATCTTTCGGTGCATCAACATCATCTTCCGCTGCCACTTCACCCTCTGGGTTCAGTGCCGTTTCTTCAGCTGTAGCTTTCTTGCGCTGAAGCTTTTCCTCTTTCTTCTGCTCCTTGGCCAAGTCTCTCTGACGTTTGGCGAAGGAATAATTGGGTTTAGCCATGGGCGATCCTCTGGGGTCGAAGGTGAGGTTGAGCGGCGCATATTCTGCCCTGTATCGGTGCCGAGCCGTTAGCTGGGTTTTTGCTCGGCCCATTTAGGCGCTACAGAAGGTTGCCAGGCATTCAGGGCGTCGAGCAGGGTTTGCGGTGATTCGCTCATTTGCAGCATGTCACGGTGCTGCCCGCGAACGAAGCCTTCGCCGACGATATGATCGAGAAAAGACGTCAATTTGTCGTAGAAACCGTTCACTTCCAGCAATCCCAGTGGTTTGCCGTGGTAACCGAGCTGACCCCAGGTCCAGACTTCGAATAGCTCTTCCAGCGTGCCAAGTCCGCCGGGCAGGGCGATAAAGGCGTCGCTGAGTTCTGCCATTCGCGCTTTGCGTGCGTGCATGCCATCGACGACTTCCAGGCGAGTCAGACCGCTGTGACCGATCTCCTTGTCCTTGAGGCTTTGCGGAATGATGCCGATCACTTCACCGCCGGCCGCCAAGGCTGCATCGGCGACGATACCCATCAGTCCTACGGCACCGCCGCCGTACACCAGGGTCAGCTTGCGCTGGGCCAATGCCTGGCCCAGCGCAATGGCGGCTTCACGATATGCCGGATTGGTGCCGGTGCTGGCACCGCAAAATACACAAACGGATGCTAAAGACATGCCTTACTCCATGCTAGATCAGGGCCACAGAGTAAAGGCAGGCGTGCAACGCTCCAAGCGCTAAACTTCGCGATTGAACGTTTCGTACGTTCCGCTGGCACCGCAGGCGTAGGCGGCCAGCAAACTGCACAACAGGCTATTGACGGACATGGCAGATGCTCCGATAAATGATGTCCGTCGGATCATAGGGCCGGATTAGACGCCTGGCTGGTAGATTCTTTCGATAGGTGTCATAGCCCAAAAGTTGTATACAATTTTTGATTCAAGTCATATGAACTTGCGAAGTTTTCAGGCAGTCTTCTGTCCATTAGCGTTTTCTTAAACCCTGCCTTGGAGATTCACCATGTTTGCCAAACTTGTTGCGGTATCCCTGCTGACACTGGCGAGCAGCCAACTGATGGCTGCCGAGTGCAAGACTACTATCGACTCCACCGACCAAATGACCTTCAACACCAAGGCCATTGAAATCGACAAGAGCTGCAAGACGTTCACCGTCGAACTGACCCACTCCGGCAGCCTGCCGAAAAACGTCATGGGTCATAACTGGGTGCTGAGCAAAGAAGCCGACATGCAGCCAATCGCGACGGATGGCCTGAGCGCCGGCATCGACAAGAACTACCTGAAAGAAGGTGATGCCCGCGTCATTGCCCACACCAAGGTCATCGGCGCCAAGGAAACCGATTCGGTGACCTTCGATGTATCCAAGCTGGATGCCGCTGAAAAATACGGTTTCTTCTGCTCGTTCCCAGGCCACATCTCGATGATGAAAGGCACTGTGACCCTGAAGTAATCAGGCACACCGCGTCATCGTTCATCGCTGGCAGGCCAGCTCCCACAGGTTTTGTGAACGACACAAGTCACTGTAGGAGCTGGCTCGCCAGCGAATGGGCCAAAAGCATCAACGCATGTTTTGGCCAAAGAAAAAGCCCGCTGAAGCTCAACACTTCAGCGGGCTTTTTCATTCATTCACGCCTCAAGGCGCAAACGGCATCACACGCTTGTGGTGCGTCTTGTTGTACGTGTCGACGATGATCCTGAATGCTTCCTCACGCACCGTTTCGCCGTGCAGGAACGCATCGATCTCGGTGTAGGTCACGCCGTGGGACGCTTCGTCCGGTTTACCGGGGGACAGGTCTTCAAGGTCCGCCGTCGGGATTTTCTCCACCAGGGATTCAGGCGCACCGAAGCTGCGAGCAATAGCCCGCACCTGGTTTTTCACCAGGCCACTCAGTGGCGCCAAGTCGCAAGCGCCATCACCGAACTTGGTAAAGAACCCCATCACCGCTTCTGCCGCATGATCGGTGCCGATCACCAGGCCATGAGCCGCACCAGCGATGGTGTATTGGGCAACCATGCGCATCCGCGCCTTGGTGTTGCCGAGGACGAAGTCCACCGAGACGGCATGCTTGCCTTCAAACGCCGCTACTTCATTGGCCAGGGATTTGACTGCCGGGCCGATGTTCACGGTGTGACGCTCATCCGGCTTGATGAAATCCACCGAAGCTTGGGCGTCGTGTTCATCGAACTGGGTTTCGTAGGGCAGGCGCACGGCAATGAACTTGTAGCCTTCTTCGCCCGTGCGTTGGCGCAATTCGCGCATGGCACGTTGGGCCAGCAGGCCAGCGGTCAGGGAGTCGACGCCGCCACTGATGCCCAGCACCATGGTTTTCAATCCGGAATTGACCAGACAATCCTGGATAAAGGTCACTCGGCGAGCGATTTCGACCTCAAGGGCGGCCTCATCGGCGAACGGCGGCTGGACCTTGAGCTGTTCAGCAATCTCACGCTGTACGGCTTGCATGAATTCACTCCTTGCTTGATGGACTGGAAAGGGCGGCAGGAACCTGGAAAACGTGTCGCAAGTAAGCGACGAAATTCGGGTCCTTGCAGTGAGTCTTGCCGGGCTCGTCGGAGATTTTCGCTACCGGTTGGCCATTGCAGGCGGCCATTTTAAGCACGATGCTCATCGGTTCGACACCCGGAATGTCACACGTCAGGTTGGTGCCGATGCCGAAGCTGACATTGATGCGACCACGCAGCGCGCGGAATATCTCCAGCGCCTTGGGCAGAGTCAGGCTGTCGGAAAAAGTCAGCGTCTTGCTCATCGGTTCGATGCCGAGCCTGTGATAGTGCGCGATGGCTTTTTCCGCCCACACCACCGGATCACCAGAGTCATGGCGCAAACCGTCGAAAAGCTTGGCGAAAAACAGATCGAAATCGCCGAGAAATGCATCCATGGTGATGCAGTCGGTCAGAGCGATCCCCAGCAAGCCACGGTATTCGCGAACCCAGCAATCGAGGGCGGCAATCTGGCTGTCGATCAGACGCGGGCCAAGTTGCTGATGCGCCATGATCCATTCGTGGGCCATGGTCCCCAGCGGCTTCATGTCCAGCTCCCGGGACAGGTGCACGTTGCTGGTGCCGACGAAGCGGCCGGGAAAGTCGTGCTTGAGCACGTTGACCACTTCTTCCTGTACGCGATACGAAAAGCGACGGCGCGTACCGAAGTCGGCTACCTGCAGTTCCGCCAATTCATCGCTGCTGGCGTTGGCGTTCAGCCAGTCGAACTTGCGATAGAGCTGTTCGCGAGCCTGCTCCAGGACAATTTCACGGTAGCGATAGCGATTGCGCACTTCGCTGACGATCGCCAGCAGTGGTACTTCGAACAGGATTACATGCAGCCACGGGCCACGCAGGCGGATGAACAATTCACCGTTTTCGATGCCCGTGTGGATGTAGCGCAGGTTGAAGCGAAACAGCCCGAGAAAGCGCAGGAAATCTGGTTTGAGAAAGCTGATGCGCTCCAGAAAGTTCAACTGGTCAGCGCTAAGGCTCAGTTCGGCGAGGCGCTCGATCTGAAAACGGATTTGCGCAAGGTATGGACGCAAATCCTCACTGTTACGGCAACGAAACTCCCATTCGACTTCCACGTTCGGGTAGTTGTGCAGCACCGCCTGCATCATCGTCAATTTGTAGAAGTCGGTGTCGAGCAGGTTCTGCACGATGCGATCGGCAAATACACTCTCGCTCATAACGGGAATCTCCAGCGTTGCAGCGGTATTGATCAGTGGCGCTAGTGGCGCATATCCCAGACAGGGATTACCAGCATTTTTTCGACAAACGCAGACCCTTGTAGGAGCTGGCTTGCCAGCGAAGAGGCAGGCACATCCAATATGAATGTCGATTGAAAGACCGCCTTCGCTGGCAAGCCAGCTCTTACAAGGTGATGGCGCCCATCAGGTTGCTTCCGGGCTATCGATCTGCTCCAGCATCCATTTCACAAAATCGCGCACCTTTGGCACTTCCGCCGAGTGCTCCGGATACGCCAGGAAATAGGCGTCGCTGCTGGGCATTGCATGCTGCCAGGGAATGACTAACTTGCCGTCAGCGAGTTCTTCTTCCACCAGGAAGCGGGGCAGCAACGCCACGCCACAGCCGACCTGAGCGGCGCGGATGCACATGTAAAAGGTTTCGAAGCGCGGACCGTGATAGCTGTGTTCGGTGTGGTAGCCCTGATGTTCGAACCAGTCGTGCCAGGCCTGGGGTCGGGAGGCGTTCTGCAGCAGTACCAGGTCGGCCAATTGCGTCGGATCGGTAAACGGTTGGGTTGGCATGCTGCCCGGGGCGCATACCGGAACAAGCTCTTCGCCGAACAGTTTCAGGCATTCGGTGCCCGGCCGTGAACCCTGACCGAAGTAGAACGCCAGGTCGCTGCGCCCTTGCAGCAGATCATCCGCTTCCTGCTCGCTGCACAGGTCCAGGTGAATCGATGGATGACGCAGGCGCCAGCCTTTCAAGCGCGGCACCAGCCACCGTGCGCCGAACGTGGGTGGCGTCGAGACACGCAGGACTTCGGTCTCTCCGCCATAGGAGCGAAGGTAATGGGTCGACATCTCGACCTGTGTGAGTATTTTTCGTACTTCAACCAGATACAAATCCCCGGCCGGAGTCATTTGCAGGCGACGGCGTACCCGGCGAAACAGCAGGTGTTGTAGCAGCTCTTCGAGTTGCGCGACCTGCTTGCTGACAGCGCTCTGGGTCAGGTTCAGTTCTTCGGCGGCCCGGGTGAAGCTCAAATGCCGGGTCACGGCTTCGAAACACTGCAACGCAGCGATCGATGGCAAGTAGCGTTTATTGAGCATGGGCGGTCCTTTGTTCTTGTCTCTTTATTGCCAGCAATGCACAGCATGAATAAACGGAATGATATCTCTCTTAAAGGTCGTTTGTTGAGTAACCTCCGGGGAGCTAAAACTACAGGTCTGATCAGCCGTGATATTCCGGCTGCACCTGTTCCGTTTTTTGCTTGAGGAGTGACCCATGGTTGCCGCATTGCTTGATCGTCTTGGTGTGAACCCGGCCCTGTACCAGAACGGCAAAGTGCCGGTGCATTCGCCGATCGATGGCAGCAGGATCGCCGCCGTGAACTGGGAAGGCGCCGCTGAAGTCGAGCAGCACATCAGTCGCGCAGATCATGCGTTCGAGCTGTGGCGCAAGGTTCCGGCACCGCGCCGTGGCGAACTGGTCCGGCAACTGGGGGACATTCTGCGTGAATACAAGGCTGACCTTGGCGAGCTGGTGTCGTGGGAAGCCGGCAAAATCACCCAGGAGGGCTTGGGTGAAGTTCAGGAAATGATCGACATCTGCGACTTCGCCGTCGGCCTGTCCCGCCAGTTGTACGGCTTGACCATTGCCTCCGAGCGTCCTGGTCACCACATGCGCGAAACCTGGCATCCGCTGGGCGTTGTCGGCGTGATCAGCGCGTTCAATTTCCCGGTCGCGGTCTGGGCGTGGAACGCCACGCTGGCGCTGGTCTGCGGCAACCCGGTGATCTGGAAGCCGTCGGAGAAAACCCCGCTTACCGCCCTGGCCTGCCAGGCGCTGTTCGACCGCGTGCTGAAGAATTTCAGCGATGCGCCGCCACACCTGAGTCAGGTGATCATCGGTGGTCGCGATGCCGGTGAGGCGTTGGTCGACGATCCGCGTGTCGCGCTGGTCAGCGCCACGGGCAGTACCCGCATGGGTCGTGAAGTGGCGCCGAAAATCGCCGCGCGTTTCGCTCGCAGCATTCTCGAACTGGGCGGCAACAACGCCATGATCCTCGGCCCAAGCGCCGATCTGGACATGGCTGTTCGCGCCATTCTGTTCAGCGCCGTTGGCACCGCCGGTCAACGCTGCACCACCTTGCGCCGTTTGATTGCCCATGAGTCGGTAAAGGACGAAATCGTCACCCGCCTCAAGGCCGCATACGCCAAAGTGCGCATTGGTCATCCGCTGGAAGGCAACCTGATCGGCCCGCTGATCGACAAGCAAAGTTTCGACAACATGCAGGATGCTCTGGAACAGGCCTTGAGCGAAGGCGGCCGAGTGTTCGGTGGCAAGCGCCAGCTGGAAGACAAATTCCCGAACGCCTATTACGTATCGCCGGCCATCGTCGAAATGCCGGAGCAGAGCGAAGTGGTCTGCCACGAAACCTTCGCACCAATTTTGTACGTGGTCGGTTACAGCGATTTCCAGGAAGCCCTGCGTTTGAACAACGCCGTGCCTCAAGGCTTGTCCTCCTGCATCTTCACCACCGACGTGCGTGAAGCCGAGCAATTCATGTCGGCGGTGGGCAGCGATTGCGGGATCGCAAACGTCAACATCGGCCCGAGCGGTGCCGAAATCGGTGGCGCATTTGGTGGTGAGAAAGAGACCGGTGGTGGCCGAGAGTCGGGTTCTGATGCATGGCGCGGCTACATGCGTCGACAGACCAATACCGTGAACTACTCGCTGGAGTTGCCGTTGGCGCAGGGCATTACGTTCGATTAAGTATTGATTGTGAAGCTGGAAAGATCGCAGCCTGCGGCAGCTCCTACGGGACTGTGACTGGCTGCGATTTTGTAGGAGCTGCCGCAGGCTGCGATCTTTTGGCGGCGACCACGAGGTGAGTTAGGATTCTGTTGGAGTCTGGCAATGCCGTTACGCGAAGAGTGTCTGTGGGAAAAATTGACGCCGCAAAGGCCTGACAACGCGGCGCTCAAAGGTGAAGTGACCGCCGATGTCTGTGTCATCGGCGCCGGGTTCACCGGTCTGTCGGCGGCAGTGCATTTGCTGGAGCAGGGCAAGACTGTGTGTGTGCTGGAAGCCCATCGCGCCGGTCATGGCGGATCGGGACGCAATGTCGGACTGGTCAACGCCGGGATGTGGATTCCCCCGGACGAGATCGAGGCCGGATTCGGCGAGGCGGTGGGCAGCCAGCTCAACCGCATGCTGGGCGCGGCGCCATCGCTGGTGTTCAGCCTTGTGGACAAGTACAACATCGATTGCCAGTTGCGTCGCGAAGGCACGCTGCACATGGCGCATAACGCCCGTGGCGAAGCCGACTTGCGCAGTCGTGAAGAACAATGGAAACGCCGCGGTGCGCCGGTAGAGTTGCTCACCGGCCAGGCCTGCGAGCAAGCCACCGGCACGAAAAAGATCGCCGCCGCGCTGCTCGATCGCCGTGCCGGCACGCTCAACCCGATGGCCTACACCACGGGGCTGGCCAAAGCGGCCATCGGCCTGGGTGGTCAATTATTCGATCATTCCCCGGTTACCCGACTCGAACGTCAGGGCCAGCGCTGGTCTGTGCAAACCGACCAAGGCTCGGTCATGGCCGAAAAAGTGGTGATTGCCTCCAATGCCTACACTGAAGGCGACTGGACGGAACTGCGGCGCAATTTTTTCCCCGGTTATTACTACCAAGTGGCGTCGGTGCCGCTGACTGAAGACGCTGCGCAGCAGATTCTCCCCGGCGGTCAGGGTTCCTGGGACACCCGGCAGGTTCTGAGCAGTATCCGTCGAGACGAGGACGGACGTCTGTTGCTCGGCAGCCTCGGAAATGGCAATCAGAAGCCTGTGTGGTTTCTAAAAGCCTGGGCCGATCGGGTTCAGCAACACTATTTCCCCTATCTGAAACCGGTTGAATGGGAATGCACCTGGACCGGTTGTATCGCCTTTACCCCCGATCATTTGATGCGTCTGTTTGAACCCGCGCCCGGTTTAGTGGCAGTCACCGGTTACAACGGCCGGGGCGTGACCACGGGAACGGTGGTCGGCAAAGCTTTTGCCGATTACCTGTGTAACGCAAATCCTCAAGCGCTACCGATTCCTTTCGCGCCCATGCAGCCATTGGCCGGAGTAGGGTTGCGCAGCTGTCTGTATGAGGCGGGATTCTCGCTGTATCACGCAGGCCAGTGCCTGCGGATAGTGATCTGAAGGCTGATTTTTACAGTGGGAAGCGGCGCTTTTTCGATCTGCAGCTAGCCTGTAGTGGTGCGGGTTGTAGCAGTCTCGCACCAGCAGTGTGCACTTCGGTGACGCACGTTGTTACAGGCTGGTTGCACGTCGTTTAAAGCCGCGGTTGCAATGATGGCGCAGTCGGGTTGCGCCTCAAAAAAATAATGGTTTTACCTTCCGCGGTTTAGACGGTTGCACGCCCAATGAAAATGGGATCGAAACAGTCGAAATAACAAGAAAGCAGCGACTTTTTTCAGAATAAAAAACCGATGGCACGGCCCTTGCTCTGAGCATTCAGAGAAGTCGCAGTGCCAATTAAAAAAACCATGGAGCACCACCTCATGTCCCAGACGTTTTACAAGAAAGGTTTTCTGGCCCTCGCAGTGGCAACTGCGCTGGGTGTTTCTGCGTTTGCTCAGGCTGACATCAAGATCGGCGTAGCGGGACCAATGACAGGCGCCAACGCGGCATTTGGCGAACAGTACATGAAGGGTGCACAAGCGGCGGCCGATGCGGTCAACGCGGCAGGCGGGGTCAACGGGGAAAAAATCGTACTGGTCAAAGGCGATGACGCCTGCGAACCGAAACAGGCTGTAACGGTCGCCAAAGACCTGACCAACCAGAAAGTCGCCGGCGTGGTCGGTCACTTCTGCTCCTCGTCGACCATCCCGGCCTCCGAGATCTACGACGAAGCAGGCATCATCGCCATCACTCCAGGCTCCACCAACCCAGCTGTGACCGAGCGTGGCCTGAGCGCCATGTTCCGGATGTGCGGGCGTGACGACCAGCAAGGCATCGTGGCCGGCGACTATATCGTCGACGTGCTCAAGGGCAAGAAAGTGGTCGTGCTGCACGACAAGGACACCTACGGCCAGGGCCTGGCGGATGCCACCAAGGCTCAACTGGTCAAGCGCGGCGTAACCCCGGTGCTGTATGAAGGCCTGACCCGTGGCGAAAAAGACTTCAGCACCATCGTGACCAAGATCCGCGGTGCCGGCGCTGACGTCGTCTACTTCGGTGGCCTGCACCCGGAAGCCGGTCCTCTGGTGCGTCAACTGCGTGAACAAGGCCTGAAAGACGTCAAGTTCATGTCCGACGACGGTATCGTGACCGATGAACTGGTGACCACCGCTGGCGGTCCGCAATTCGTTGACGGCGTGCTGATGACCTTCGGCGCCGACCCACGCATGCTGCCAGACAGCAAGACCGTGGTAGACGCTTTCCGCAAGGCCGGTACCGAGCCTGAAGGCTACACCCTGTACGCCTACGCTTCGGTCCAGACCCTGGCCGCAGCCTTCAACGGCGCCAAGTCCAACAAGGGCGAAGAAGCGGCTGCATGGCTGAAGAAAAACCCGGTCAAGACCGTCATGGGCGAGAAGACCTGGGACAGCAAGGGCGACCTGAAAATCTCCGACTACGTGGTTTACCAGTGGGACAAGGATGGCAAATACCACCAACTGGAAAAACAGAAGTAAGGGCTGACCCGATCAGAGCTCCCCGATGAACCTTTGTAGGAGCCGGCTTGCTGGCGAAGGCGGACTTGCAGGCGACATTTTTGTCGACTGTTCAATCGCTATCGCTGGCAAGCCAGCTCCTACAGGGGCCGGTGAGGGCTGCCTGATCGTGTCTGACATTGCTCCGACGTATATCTGTATTTTCCTTAGAAGAACCGCACACCCACAGGTGTGCAGGGTCTCATTGCGTGAGATTGCGTTATGGATGGTATTTTCCTGCAGCAACTGGTCAACGGCCTGACCCTCGGGTCGGTCTATGGCCTGATCGCCATCGGCTACACAATGGTCTATGGCATCATCGGCATGATCAACTTCGCCCACGGCGAGGTTTACATGATTTCCGCTTACCTCGCGGCAATCAGTCTGGCTCTGCTGGCTTACTTCGGTATCGAATCTTTCCCGCTGTTGATGCTTGGCACCCTGATCTTCACCATCGTCGTCACGGCGGTGTATGGCTGGGTCATCGAGCGTGTCGCCTACAAACCCCTGCGTAACTCCACCCGACTGGCACCGCTGATCAGCGCCATCGGTATTTCGCTGATCCTGCAGAACTATGCACAGATCGCCCAGGGCGCGAAGCAACAAGGTGTCCCAACCTTGCTGACGGGGGCCTGGCGTGTCGAGGTCGGTACAGGTTTTGTGCAGTTGACCTACACCAAGGTCTTCATTCTGGTCGCCGCGTTTGTCGGCATGGCCGCGCTGACCTACATCATCAAGTACACCAAGCTCGGCCGCATGTGCCGTGCAACCCAGCAAGACCGCAAGATGGCTTCGATCCTGGGAATCAACACCGATCGGGTGATTTCCTACGTGTTCATCATCGGTGCAGCGATGGCGGCCCTGGCCGGCGTGCTGATCACCATGAACTACGGCACATTCGACTTCTATGCCGGTTTCATCATCGGGATCAAGGCGTTCACCGCCGCGGTGCTCGGCGGGATTGGCTCACTGCCCGGCGCGATGCTCGGCGGGATCATCCTCGGGATTTCCGAGTCGCTGTTCTCAGGTCTGGTCAACTCGGACTACAAAGACGTTTTCAGCTTCTCGCTGCTGGTCCTCGTTCTGGTCTTTCGGCCCCAAGGCCTGCTCGGCCGTCCTCTTGTGTCGAAGGTGTAAGCGATGTCCTCAACCACTAAAAAAACCATTGATGTCAAAAAAAGCCTGGTTGACGCGATTCTTGCCGGTCTCATTGCCCTGATCGTGTTCGGGCCGATTGTCGGCGTCGTGCTCGATGGCTACGGCTTCAACCTGGAAACCACGCGGGTGGCGTGGATCGTTGCCATCGTCATGGCCGGGCGTTTTGCCTTGAGTCTGTTCCTGCAAACCTCCAAAGGGCTGAAAATCCTCGAAGGTTTTGAATCTACCGGCTCTGGCGTTCATGTGCTGCCGCCTGACTACAAGACCCGGCTGCGCTGGGTCATCCCACTGATCATTGTGATTGCCGTGGTGTTCCCGTTTTTCTCCAACTCCTACTTGCTGGGCGTGGTCATTCTCGGGTTGATCTACGTTCTGCTGGGCCTGGGGCTGAACATCGTGGTCGGATTGGCCGGCCTGCTCGACCTGGGTTATGTGGCGTTCTACGCGATTGGTGCCTACGGTCTGGCGCTCGGTTATCAGTACCTCGGACTGGGCTTCTGGACAGTGCTGCCACTGGCAGCGATTACCGCTGGCCTCGCCGGCTGCATCCTCGGTTTCCCGGTGTTGCGTCTGCACGGTGACTATCTGGCGATCGTGACCCTGGGCTTTGGTGAAATCATCCGTCTGATCCTCAACAACTGGTTGTCGCTGACCGGCGGCCCGAACGGCATGCCGGCGCCACTGCCAACGTTCTTCGGTCTGGAGTTCGGAAAGCGGGCGAAGGATGGCGGCGTGCCGTTTCACGAGTTCTTCGGCATCGCCTACAACCCGGACGTGAAGTACTACTTCATCTATGCCGTGTTGTTCCTGGTGGTACTGGCCGTGCTGTACATCAAGCATCGTCTGGTCAAGATGCCGGTCGGTCGCGCCTGGGAAGCCCTGCGTGAAGACGAAATCGCCTGTCGTTCGATGGGTCTGAACCACGTGCTGGTCAAGCTTTCGGCATTCACCATCGGTGCCTCGACCGCCGGCCTTGCAGGGGTGTTCTTTGCCACTTACCAAGGCTTCGTCAACCCGACCTCGTTTACCTTCTTCGAATCGGCCCTGATCCTCGCCATCGTGGTGCTGGGCGGTATGGGGTCGACCATCGGCGTGGTGATCGCTGCCTTCGTGCTGACCGTCGCCCCTGAACTGCTGCGCGGCTTCGCCGAATACCGCGTGCTGTTGTTCGGCATCCTGATGGTGTTGATGATGATCTGGCGACCGCGCGGCCTGATTCGGATCAGCCGTACCGGTGTGACACCGCGTAAAGGAGTAGCGCCATGAGCGAAGTCGTACTCTCGGTAGAGAAGCTGATGATGCACTTCGGCGGCATCAAGGCGTTGAACGATGTCAGCCTGAAGGTCGAACGCAATTCGATCTTCGCCCTGATCGGCCCCAACGGTGCCGGCAAGACCACGGTATTCAACTGCCTGACCGGGTTCTACAAGGCCTCCGGCGGCAAGATCGAACTCAATGTGCGGGGCGAGCGGACCAACGTCATCCAACTGCTGGGCGAGTCGTTCAAACCGACCGATTTCGTCTCGCCGAAATCCTTCGCCAGTCGCCTGTACTACAAGATGTTCGGTGGCACCCACCTGGTCAACCGAGCAGGCCTGGCCCGTACCTTCCAGAACATTCGCCTGTTCAAGGAAATGTCGGTGCTGGAAAACCTGCTGGTTGCGCAGCACATGTGGGTCAACCGCAGCATGCTCGCCGGCATCCTCAACACCAAGGGCTATCGCAAGGCCGAAAGCGATGCGCTGGATCACGCGTTCTACTGGCTGGAAGTGGTGGACCTTGTGGACTGCGCCAATCGTCTGGCCGGCGAATTGTCCTACGGCCAGCAACGCCGTCTGGAGATCGCCCGCGCCATGTGCACACGTCCGCAGATCATCTGCCTGGACGAACCGGCTGCTGGCCTCAACCCTCAGGAAACCGAAGCGCTGAGCGCAATGATCCGGCTGCTGCGTGACGAGCACGATCTGACCGTGGTGCTGATCGAACACGACATGGGTATGGTGATGAGTATTTCCGACCACATTGTGGTGCTGGACCATGGGGTCGTCATTGCCGAGGGTGGCCCTGACGCGATTCGCAACGACCCGAAAGTGATTGCCGCTTACCTTGGCGCCGATGAAGAGGAGCTCGTATGACTAACGGTGCCATCCTCGAACTCAAGGAACTGGACGTGTTTTACGGGCCGATCCAGGCCCTCAAGAAAGTCTCGCTGCACATTAATGAAGGGGAAACCGTCAGCCTCATCGGCTCCAACGGCGCCGGCAAGTCGACCCTGCTGATGTCGATCTTCGGGCAGCCGAGGGCAGCGGACGGGCAGATTCTCTATCAGGGCGTGGACATTACCCACAAGTCGTCCCACTACATTGCCTCCAACGGCATCGCGCAGTCGCCAGAAGGACGGCGAGTGTTCCCCGACATGACCGTCGAGGAAAACCTGCTGATGGGCACCATCCCGATTGGGGATAAGTACGCGAAGGAAGACATGCAGCGCATGTTTGAACTGTTCCCTCGCCTCGAGGAGCGGCGCACTCAGCGTGCGATGACCATGTCCGGCGGCGAGCAGCAAATGCTCGCCATCGCCCGAGCCTTGATGAGCCGGCCCAAGTTGTTGCTGCTCGATGAGCCGAGCCTTGGCCTGGCACCGATCGTGGTGAAGCAGATCTTCGCCACCCTGCGCGAACTCGCCAAGACCGGTATGACCATCTTCCTGGTGGAGCAAAACGCCAACCATGCACTGCGGTTGTCGGACCGGGCGTACGTGATGGTCAACGGCGAAATCCGCATGACTGGCACCGGCAAGGAGCTGCTGGTCAACGAGGATGTGCGTAACGCTTATCTCGGCGGGCATTGAGTTTCAATCGTTATGCACAAGCCCTGGCGCGCAATCGCCGGGGCTTTTTTATACCTCCCCAACACCACTGAACCCAGTAGGAGCGAGCCTGCTCGCGAAGATCTCCAGGACAACGCGTTTATCCAGGATGTTCGCGTTATCGTTGACATCCATCGCGAGCAGGCTCGCTCCTGGAGGGGGGGGTGGTATGCCCGATGGACATTGTGGAAAACAATATTCCAAAGCTCCCAAACCGCGACATAAAGCCGCTGCAAATAGTTGTTTTGTCACAGTTTTGACTTGTCCCCGTTTGCTGTGGAACCGACTGTGAATAACATGGGGGTAGCAGGCTGAAAGCCTTTGAATACAAGGCTTTCAAGGGTGTGGTTGTTTTTTGATCAGGTATTTTTGCGTAGCCGGGAGACTGCTTTGTCAACCTTTTTGTTAGCACTGAAAATGCACTGCCAGACCGCTGGCAAGCCTGTGGATAAGTCTGTGGTTAAACTCTGGAAAGACCCCGCTGAAGGCCGTAGTTACTGGCTTGGCGCCATCGCTGAGTTGACCGGCAAGTCGAAAAATTAATCGTTGGTTACACAGCGAGTGTTTTGAGGTCAAGCAAAAAAGTTTTCAATTCCTGCGCAAAGCCTTGTGGACAGCGGCTTGCAGCTTTTCCATTTGCCCCCAAAGACTGTGGACCGGCCTGTGGATAACGTGCGTGCACATGGCTGCAGGCCACGACCGGTAAGGCATGGCGAGAATTGATTGTTTTTTATACAGTTGGCGCGGTGGTTGCCGCTGTGGAAAAGGCCGGGCATGCTGCCTGCTGACTTTCTATTTCAATGGCTGGCGATCAGCCGATGCAAGGAGAACACGATGTCCGACACCCTGTTTATTACCGGCGCGACTTCCGGTTTCGGTGAAGCCTGTGCCCGTCGTTTTGCCGAGGCCGGCTGGAAACTGGTGCTGACGGGCCGTCGTGAAGAGCGCCTGAATGCACTGTGCGCCGAGCTGTCGAAGCAGACCGAGGTCCATGGCCTGGTGCTCGATGTGCGTGATCGCAAAGCCATGGAGGAGGCGATCGCGAAGTTGCCGCCAACCTTCGCCAAGCTGCGCGGGCTTATCAACAACGCAGGCCTGGCGTTGGGTGTTGACCCGGCACCGAAATGTGATCTGGACGATTGGGACACCATGGTCGATACCAACGTCAAAGGCTTGATGTACAGCACTCGCCTGCTGTTGCCGCGCCTGATCGCCCACGGTCGTGGCGCCGGTATTGTCAACCTGGGTTCCATCGCCGGTAACTATCCGTACCCGGGCAGCCACGTGTATGGCGCGACCAAGGCGTTCGTCAAACAGTTCTCACTGAACCTGCGCTGCGACCTGCAAGGCACGGGCGTACGTGTCAGTAACATCGAACCGGGCCTGTGCGAAAGCGAGTTCTCCCTGGTGCGCTTTGCTGGTGACCAGGAGCGCTACAACGCAACCTACGCCGGTGCCGAGCCGATTCAGCCGCAGGACATTGCTGACACGATCTTCTGGGTGCTCAACGCTCCGGCGCACATCAATATCAATAGCCTGGAACTGATGCCGGTCAGCCAGACCTGGGCCGGGTTTGCCATCGAGCGCAAGTCTTAATATCCAGTAACGACCTTTTGCGAGCAGGGGATCTGTTAACACCAGAGAACCCGTGTGGGAGCGGACCTGCTCGCGAAAGGGGCGGATCAGACACGCTGGACTTCAGCTAGACTCCTCACCCATCAATCTCGCCGCATCCTGCGGTCTAGAGGTGTTCGAGGAGACCAAGTGCGCAATCGAGAAGAGCAGCTACTGCTCAAACAATCGACATTTCTGATGCTCCTGGTGACATTCGCCGGAATCATTACCGGTTTTGTTTCAGGTTCCCAATCGATCCTGTTCGATGGTTTCTTTTCGTTAATCGCGGCCTTCATCAAGGTGTTGATGCTGCTGACCGCCCGGCTGATCGCCAAGGAAAGCAATCAGCGCTTCCAGTTCGGTTCCTGGCACCTGGAACCCATGGTGCTGGTGATCGAAGGCTGTTTCATATTCCTGGTGGCCGTCTATGCGTTTCTCAACGGTGTGTTCGGCATCATCAATGGAGGTCGCGAGGTCGAGCTCGGACTGGTGATTCTCTACGCGGCAGTGTTCACCGTCGTTGAATTGATTTACTTCTTCTACGTCCGTCATCGCAATCGCACGCTCAACTCATCGCTGATCCAGTTCGACAACATCAGTTGGCTGGTGGACGCGATGCTGTCGGCGGGACTGCTGGTGAGCTTTCTCATAGCACTGCTGCTCAAGACGCAGGGTTACGACAAGTGGGCGGTATATGTCGACCCGATGATCCTGATTCTGCTGGCCTTGGGCATGCTCCCCCCGGCTTACAAAATCCTCGGCCCCGCCCTGCGCGATGTGTTGGGGATTGTCCCGGATCAACTGGACGACAAGGTGCGTCAGGTGATGGAGGTGGCCAAGGTCGAGCATGGATTCGAGGATTACATTTCCTACGTGCAGAAGCACGGCCGAGCGTGCTTTATCGAGATTCACATCGTATTGCCAAAGGATTATTGGCTCGACGGTGTGGGGCAACTGGACAGTTTGCGCGAGGAAATTTCCACAAACCTCGGCGAACCAGACGCCGCACGATGGCTGACGATCAGCTTTACCGGAGACCGCAAATGGATCGAGTGATTGGATTCCTCCTCGTCACACCAATCAGGCGAGGTATTCGGCCAATCCGCGATAACAGGTCGCCAAGTGATAAGGCGTGGTCGACGGCATGTCGCGTCGGCTGACTTCACCGCCATCGTCACGGCATTCGTACCAGCCACCAGCATGCAGGGAGCGCTGCTGTAGCGCCTGCAATTGATGCAGCACAGCGGCCTCGCTGTTTGGGCGCAAGGTCAATGCGCGCAAGTATTCGGCTTGAGCCCAGATGCGCTGTGTGCCATCCCGAGTGCCACCGCCCGGCCCAAGGTCAAGCATGGCCCGCACGGCACCGGTCTGCTGATCGACACCCAATTGCTCGGTGAAAGCGAACGCACGCTCCAGGGAGTCATGCAGTTTCGAGCCACGCAGCAGGTTGGACGACTCCAGCAAGAAGTACCACTCGAACTGGTGTCCAGGCTCGAACCAGTTATCCACAGAGCCCAGTGGTTTCTCCATCAACACGCCATGCTGCGAGTCGATGAAGCGTGCTTGCATCGCGGTGCATAACTCGACAAGCGCCTGCTGTACGGCATGATCTTCGCGTACAGACAAGGTAGCGAGAAAGGCTTCGGCCAAGTGCATCAGCGGGTTTTGCAGGGGGCCACTGTCGAGCGATGACCAGTCGCGGTCAAGCGTGGCTTCGTACAGGCCGTCGCCTGTGGCAAAACGTTGCGCGATCACTTCCAGTGAAGCATTGAGTACCGACTCCACCAATGGTTCGCGGACCTTGGCCCAGTAATGGGCACAGGCGAACAGGATGAACGCGTGGGTGTAGAGGTCTTTGCGCTGATCCAGCGGCGCACCCTGCGGGTCGATGCTGTAGAACCAGCCGCCGTGCTCGGCATCGTGAAAGTGCCGCTGCAGGGAGCGGAACAACGCGGCGGCACGCTCTTCGGCGCCCGACACCTGGCCAATCAGGCTGGCAAACAGATACAACTGCCGCGCACAGGCCATGGCCCGGTAACGTTGCGGTGCAAGCGGTTGGTGCTCGGCGTCGAGCGCCTCATAGGGCAGCGCCACATCGGCGTTCCAGCCCGGGCCTTGCCAGAGTGGCACTATGACGTCCAGGAAGTGCTGTTGCACCGAGGCGAACAGGGCGGTCAATTCAGGCTGGGAGGCGGTGCGGGAAACAGGCGGCATTGGCTGGCGTCGTCACGGCAGGGTTGATTGCGCGACATGTTAGCAGAGAGGCCGACTCGATGGATCCTCGTAGGAGCTGGCGCAGGCTGCGATCTTTTGATGTTGATTTTGAATGCAAGATCAAAGATCGCAGCCTGCGCCAGCTCCTACGGGGAGGCTCGTTAGCCCGCCAGCAACCACGCGCCGGTCGCCGCCGAAGCCCCGCCGGCCAGTCGGATCAGTGGCGCAGCTGCTTGCGGCAACACCCGCACCACGGCATAACCCGCCGCGTGCAACGCTGCTGTGGCCGCGACAAAACCAGCGGCATAAGTCCAGGGGCTCGACATGTCCGGCAGTTCCAGTCCATGAGCCACGCCGTGGAACAGCGCAAACAACGCTGTCGCCATAACCGCCATCACCAATGGCGGGCGCACCGCCAGCGCAACCGCCAAACCGAGTGCCAACACGGACGCCGCAATCCCGCTTTCCAGCGCCGGCAGGTTCAACCCGTCAAACCCGAGCATCCCTCCCACCAACATCGAGCCGACGAAGGTGCATGGCAGTGCCCAGCGCGCAGTCCCTTGTTGCTGCGCCGCCCACAGGCCAATGGCGAGCATCGCGAGAAAGTGATCGAGCCCGCCAATCGGATGGCTGATGCCCGCGATCAGACCGTTGTCGCCGTGCCCTGGGTGGGCGAAGGCAATGGTGGGGGTCAGCAGAAGGGTCAGTGCGCCGAGAATGCGATTGAGTGTCATGGAAAAGCTTCCTTGTTGATAAGTGGCGATCAGGCGGCGGTCAGCAAGCCTTGGCGTTCGATGAAGGCGATGATTTCTTCAAGCCCCTGGCCGGTTTTCTGGTTGCTGAACACAAAGGGCTTGCCGTTGCGCATGCGTTTTGTGTCGCTGTCCATCATCGACAGCGAAGCACCTACCAACGGTGCGAGGTCGATCTTGTTGATCACCAGCAAATCGGATTTGCAGATCCCCGGACCGCCTTTGCGCGGCAGCTTGTCGCCGGCCGACACATCGATCACGTAAATGGTCAGGTCAGACAGTTCCGGGCTGAAAGTCGCCGAAAGGTTGTCGCCACCGGACTCCACCAGAATCAGATCGAGGCCCGGAAAGCGACGGTTCAATTGATCCACGGCTTCGAGGTTGATCGAGGCGTCTTCGCGGATGGCCGTGTGCGGGCAGCCACCGGTTTCCACGCCGATGATGCGCTCGGGCGCCAGGGCCTCGTTGCGCACCAGAAAATCCGCGTCTTCGCGGGTGTAGATGTCATTAGTCACGACGGCCAGGTTGTAGCGTTCGCGCAGGGCCAGGCACAGGGCCAGGGTCAGGGCGGTTTTGCCGGAACCGACCGGACCGCCGATACCGACGCGCAGAGGTTGTGCGTTCATGTGATTCTCCATAATAAAAGGCCCTAGGAACGGAACAGGCGGCTGTATTGGCGCTCGTGGGCCATACACGCCAGGGACAAGCCAAACGCGGCGCTGCCGTAATGATCGGGATCGATTCGAGTGGCGTTCTGTTGAGCTTGTTGAAGCAGCGGCAGCAGTTCGCTGGTCAGGCGTTGGGCGGCTTGCTGACCCAGGGGAAGGGTTTTCATCAGCACCGCCAATTGGTTTTCCAGCCAGCTCCAGAGCCATGCGGCCAAGGCATCTTGCGGGGTGATCAGCCAGGCGCGGGCGGCCAACGCCCAGCCCAGGGCCAGATGCGGTTCGGCACGCTGATCGAGGAAGGTGCGGGCCGGCTCATCGAGTTCGGGTAAACCGTTGAGCAACTGCTGAAGCGAGTAGCCCATCTGTCGGCTCTCCTGATGAAGCTCGCGGGTTTCACGACTGGCGCGGTGTCGTTCGCAGTGTTGCAGCAACTCGTCCCAATTTTCCTCGCTGGCGGCCACGCAATGGGCGAGCAACAGCGGGGCTTCGAAGCGTGCCAGATTCAAAAGCAACTGATCACTGATCCAGTGTCGCGCACTGTCGGGGTCGTGAACCCGGCCGTTATCCACAGCCATTTCCAGCCCTTGGGAGTAGCTGTAGCCGCCAATCGGCAATTGCGGACTCGCCAGGCGCAGCAGGGCCCAGGCCGGGTTCATGTGCGCACGCCGAACTGGTGCAGTTTCGGCGCGTAGTTGAAATCTTCATCGCCATGACGCGAATGGTGATGGCCGCCGCCGTAGGCACCGTGCTCCGGCTGGAATGGCGCTTCCATGTTTTCGGCGCAGGCGCCCAGTTGTTCGAGCATGGCCTTGAGCACGTAGTCGTCGAGCAGACGCAGCCAGCCATCGCCGACTTGCAGGGCGACATGGCGGTTGCCCAGATGATAGGCGGCGCGGGTCAGTTCGAAAGCGTTGGCGCAGGTGACGTGCAGCAATTGTTCGGGACGGGCGCAAACGCGGACGATACGCCCGTCTTCGGCTTGCAGGCATTCACCGTCATACAGCGGCGGCTGACCGCGTTCCAGAAACAACCCGACGTCTTCGCCCTCGGCGCTGAAACAGCGCAAACGGCTTTTGCTGCGGGCTTCGAACGTCAGGTGAAGTTCGGTGGTCCAGGCGGGTTGGGGGTCGATTCTGCGGTGAATCACCAGCATCGGGAGGCTTCCAGCAATGAACAATGTTCAGGCTAGAGCAAGGGGCTTGCCAATCGGGGTGATGTGTAGGAAATGGCTGTCGGAGATGTAGGGCGAGAGACGGTGCGGCGAAATCGTGGCAGAAGTTGGTGCGTCATTTCTGGTTTGCGCACCAAGTTGAAGCGACACGGTTAATTGTAGGAGCGAGCTTGCTCGCGAAAGCAGTGTAACGGTCACATCGAGGGTGAATTGCATGCCCTCATCGCGAGCAAGCTTGCTCCTACAAGGATTTCATCCACAGAAACTACTCAGTGCTGCCGAGCCCTTGCCAGTGCTTCAGGCCGATAAAGATGAAGCGCAGTTGCTGGGTGATTTTCGCCTGGGGCGTCAGATGTTCAGGCAGCGCTTCGGCCGGTGGATCAATGATGTCCGGCAGGGTGGCGAACACACTCTTGACGATCAGGTCGGCCATGACGTTCAGGCCGGCGATGTCCAGGTGTTGCAGTTTCGGCATCAGCGACAAATCGGCGGCCAGGTCCGAGCTGATGTCTTCGCGCAAACGGCCAATCGCCTTGCGCACCGGCAACGAGCCGCCGTACTGCTCACGGGCGAGAAACAGGAACTGCGAACGGTTGGCGCTGACCACGTCGAGAAAGATCCGCACCGAAGCATCGATGATGCCGCCCATCACGAACTCGTTGTGGCGAACCAGGCGAATGGTTTCGCGAAAGGTCTGACCGACTTCGCTGACCAATACCAGGCCCAGCTCATCCATGTCGGCGAAATGCCGGTAGAAACCGGTGGGCACGATGCCGGCGGTTTTCGCCACTTCGCGCAGGCTCAGGCTGCCGAATCCTCGGCCGCCATCCATCAAGCGCCGGGCAGCGTCCATCAGGGCGTTACGGGTCTGTTGTTTCTGTTCGGCGCGGGGCAGCATCGCAAGGGTGTTTTCTGGACAAGGACAGCGGCGCACTCTAGCAAATCGGCTTTACTGGCGTCGAACGACTATCGAAGGGATCACGCGGGGAAGTGCTGCTATCAACTGAACCGCCAAAAAGTCAAAAGCCCAATCCGTTGATTGGGCTTTTTTTCTGAGCGGCCATGGGGCTTAGCTCAGAGCGCTGTTGCGTTCGATCACACGATCACCACCGCCTTCAGCGAGCGTTTGACCTTGTGGGGTACGGTCGGATCCATCAGCAGCCAGAGTCTGGCCCTGTGGCGTGCGGTCCGAGCCGTCAGCAGCCAGGGTCTGGCCTTGTGGCGTGCGGTCCGAGCCGTCAGCAGCCAGAGTCTGGCCCTGTGGCGTGCGGTCCGAGCCGTCAGCAGCCAGAGTCTGGCCCTGTGGCGTGCGGTCCGAGCCGTCAGCAGCCAGGGTCTGGCCTTGTGGCGTGCGGTCCGAGCCATCAGCAGCCAGGGTCTGGCCTTGTGGAGTACGGTCAGAACCATCGGCAGCCACGGTTTGGCTGAACACCGAGTGACTGGCTTTTACTTGTGGGGTTGCCTGTTCAGCGGCAGGCAGAGCGAAGGCGGTGCCGGCCAGCATCGAGAGGGTAAGGCTAAGAAATATTTGGCGTTTCATGATTGTTGTGCTCCTTGGGAGTGCTGGAAAGTGGGTACGAGGGCAATGCTACTCTCGATAAGTCGATATAAAAGTTCATAAACGCAATGGTAATAATCAACAGAATTGATTGTTCTGCGCAGTGGCTCTAGACCGGGCATTTCCGGGAGTTGGTTTGGCGCTGGTATGGGTATCTTCAACCCGTGCATGACGCGCAAAAGTGCGCGGCCGTAACGCTAAATGACTGATGAGTCGGTATCGGACTGGTGTGTTTCGGTAAAATTGGTCTTTCGATTAAACCTGCGTAGCTTTTTTCAGTCGTAGAGTTCATGGCAGGCCGCTTCCGGCTTACCGTTTCAAATGTGCGTCGCAGTCCGGGCGCTCAGTCGTATCAGGAGTCCTGTGCAATGACGCGCACCCGTAAAATTCTCGCCTGGACCTTCGCCAGCCTCGTAGTCCTGCTGGCGGTATTGGTGCTGGTCATCGTGTTCTTTGACTGGAACCGGATCAAACCGCCGCTCAATGCCAAAGTTTCGCAAGAGCTGCACAGGGCGTTTGCGATCAATGGCGACCTGTCGGTGGTCTGGCAACGCGAGCCCGATGAAGGCGGCTGGCGCGCTTGGGTACCTTGGCCACATGTGGTCGCGCAAGACCTGAGCCTGGGCAACCCGGACTGGTCCAAGGCGCCGCAAATGGTCACCCTCAAACGCGTCGAATTGCGCATTTCGCCCTTGGCGTTGCTGGCGCAGCGGGTGGTGATTCCGCGCATTGACCTCACCGAGCCGAATGCCGACCTGCAACGCCTGGCCGATGGACGCGCCAACTGGATATTCAAGTTCGATCCCAAGGACCCGAATGCCGAACCGTCGAGTTGGGTGGTGGATATCGGTGCGATCGGTTTCGACAAGGGCCACGTCACCCTCGACGACCAGAACCTCAAGACCCGACTCGACGTGCTAATCGATCCCTTGGGCAAACCGATTCCGTTCAGCGACATCGTCGGCGACAAGGAGACGAAGACCGCTCAGGCGCAAGGCACGACCCCGCAGGACTACGCCTTCGGCCTCAAGGTCAACGGCCAGTACCACGGCGAGAAACTCTCGGGCCAGGGTAAGATCGGTGGGTTGCTGGCCCTGCAGGATTCAACCCGGCCGTTTCCGCTTCAGGCCCAGGTGAAGGTAGCTGACTCAAGCATTGAGTTGGTCGGCACCCTGACCGATCCGATGAATCTCGGCGCCCTGAATCTGCGCTTGAAACTGGCCGGTACCAGCCTGGGCAATCTTTATCCGTTGACCGGCATCACCTTGCCGGACACACCACCGTATGCCACCGACGGCCACTTGATTGCAAAACTTCACGAGCCCGGTGGCGCGGTGTTTCGCTATGAAGACTTCAACGGCAAGATCGGTGGCAGTGATATTCACGGAAATCTGAGCTACGTCGCCAGCAAGCCCCGGCCGAAGCTCAGCGGTGCGCTGCTGTCCAACCAACTGTTGTTTGCCGATCTCGGCCCGCTGATCGGTGCCGACTCCAATGCCAAGCAAAAAGCCCGTGGCGGTGACAGCAAGCAACCGGCCGACAAAGCGTTGCCGGTCGAAGAGTTCAAGACCGATCGCTGGCGCGATATGGACGCCGATGTCGAGTTCACCGGCAAGCGCATCGTTCACAGCGAAAAACTTCCGTTCAACGATCTCTACACGCACCTGGTGCTCACCGACGGCGTGCTCAGCCTTGAGCCGCTGCGCTTCGGCGTGGCGGGCGGGAATCTGGATGCGCAGATTCGTTTGAATGGCCATACCGACCCGCTGGAAGGCCGGGCAAAACTGACGGCGCGCGGCTTCAAGCTCAAACAACTGTTCCCGACCTTTGAACCAATGAAAACCAGCTTCGGCGAGCTCAACGGCGATGCCGACATTACCGGGCGTGGCAACTCGGTCGCCAAACTGCTGGGAAGTGCCAACGGTAACCTGAAAATGCTGATCAACGACGGCGCCATCAGTCGCGAGCTGATGGAGCTGGCGGGGTTGAACGTCGGTAATTATGTGGTCGGCAAGATCTTTGGCGACAAGGAAGTGAAGATCAACTGCGCGGCCGCCGATTTCGGCATCCAGTCAGGTTTGGCGACCACGCGCCTGTTCGTCTTCGACACCGAAAACGCCATCGTCTACGTCGACGGCACGGCGAACATGGCGACGGAGCAACTGGACTTGACCATCACCCCGGAATCCAAGGGCTGGCGCTTGATTTCCTTGCGGTCACCACTGTATGTGCGCGGCAAGTTCATCAAGCCTGATGCCGGGGTCAAAGCCGTGCCGTTGATGTTGCGCGGCGCGGGAATGGTTGCGTTGGGCGTAATCGCCGCACCGGCGGCGGGCTTGCTGGCGCTGGTGGCGCCGAGCGGCGGTGAGCCGAATCAGTGCGCGCCATTGCTCGAGCAAATGAAGGCTGGCAAGGCGCCTGTCACGGTCAAGCCAGGTAAATAGGTGCTAGCGCGAACCATCGCGAGCAAGCCCGTTCCAGCAATACCGGTGGAGCGAGCCTGCTCGCGATGGCGGACTGGCAGGCGCAACCGTTTTCACGTCGTTAGAGCATGTCCCGACGCCAACGCCTCTTCACGTAACCACGCAAAAAACGCCCGCACCGGCGGGTGCCGTTCGCGTCCCGGTACGCACAAGGCGCTGTAACCGGCGCCATCGACCTGAACATCACTCCGATAGCCCAGCAACAATCCGCTGGCCACACTTTCGGACACCAGAATATTGCTCGCCAGCACCAGCCCTTGACCGGCAATCGCTGCTTGCAGGGCGTAATGCTCTTCGTCGTACTCGCGCACTGCGGGCTGGCCGGTCAGCCAGGTTTCGCCGGACCGAGCGCACCAGGCCTCCCAGCCGTGGGCATAGAGTTTCGAATTGTGCCAACGCACGCTGATCAATGACGGCAGGCGATGGGACGCGAGGGCGACCTGTTCTGGCGAGCCGTACACGCCGAAGGACTCATCGAACAGGCACAGGCCATACAGGTTCGGGTAATCGTCGAGGCTGTAGCGCAGCACCAGATCGACGCTGGCGTCCTGGTGCAGATCGATAACTTCGCAGTGGGTGTCCAGGCGGATGTTGATGTTCGGGTGCCGTGCATAAAAACGCCCCAACCGTGGTACCAGCCAAAGGGCGGCGAAGGCGGCCGTGGTGGAGATCGTCAGATTCGTGCCACTGCGTTGCGGGCGCAGGGTGTCGACGCTTTGCGCCACGTCGAGAAAGGCGCCGTGCAGGCTGTGGAAAAGTCGTTCTCCGCAGTCGGTCAGGCGTACCTGGCGGGGCAGGCGTTCGAACAGTTGCACGCCGAGCCAGGTTTCCAGAGAGCGGATTTGGTGGGATACCGCTGTCGGCGTCACTGACAGCTCTTCAGCGGCGGCCTTGAAACTCAGCAGGCGTGAGGCGGACTCGAAGGCGCGCAGGGCGGTCAACGGCAGCGAAGCAAACATGCGAATCTCCATGGATGAAACAAATTCACCCTGACTGATTTTTGCTCATTTGAAGCGGGGCAGCTGCGAGCTTCAAGCTGCAAGCCACAAGCCGTTTGAGTTTAGTCCTGAGGAGGTTCAGATGAGTAGAATTCTTGCTGTGCATGCCAGTCCACGGGGTGAGCGTTCGCATTCGCGGCGTCTGGCGGAAGGCTTTTTATCCGCGTGGCAAGCCCGGTATCCCGACGCGAAACTGACCCGCCGCGAAGTGGGCCGGGTGTTGATTGCGCCGGTCAACGAAGCGTTCGTGGCCGCCGCCTTTTATCCCGAACCCGATGCGCGACCGTTGACGATGCAGGCCGACCTGGCGCTCAGCGACCAGCTTGTCAGCGAACTGCTCGGTCACGACTTGCTGGTGATTTCCACACCGATGCACAATTTCAGCGTGCCCAGCGGCCTCAAGGCCTGGATCGACCAGATTGTGCGGGTCGGGCTGACGTTCAATCACACCCTCGACAATGGCGTGGCCCAGTATCAACCGTTGGTGCAAGGCAAAAAGGCACTGATCATCACCAGTCGTGGCGGTTTCGGTTTCGGTCCGGGCGGTGAGCTGGAAGCCTTGAATCATGCCGATACGTTGTTGCGCACTGTGCTCGGGTTCATTGGCATCACCGATGTCACGGTGGTTGCTGTCGAGGGCGAGGAGTCCGCCGAACGCACCTTCGAAATCTCTGCGGCCGAAGCCGAGCAGCGCCTGCTGGCGCTAGCCAGGGAGTTCTAGATGGCCTGGCTGTTTCTGCTGGTCGCCGCCGGGTTTGAAGTCACCTTCGCCATGGGCATGAAGTACGCCGAAGGCTTCACCCGGCTCTGGCCTTCGCTGATCACCGTGCTAGCGGCCGTGGGCGGGATCTACTTCCTGACCCTGGCCATGCGCGAATTGCCAGTGAGCATCGCTTACCCGATCTGGACTGCCATCGGTTCGCTAGGCACGGTGTTTCTCGGTTTCGCGCTGCTGGGTGAAAGCCTGACGGCGGTCAAACTGGTGTCGGTCGGGCTGATCGTGGCTGGCGTGGTGGGGCTGAAGTAGGGCGGATGTCATAGACTGGTCGTCGAGTTGTCATCTTCGCTGTTGATGCTTGGCGGATGTCTTGCATCCTGCCTGGCGTCATCTCACCGATCACAAGGATGTCCGCCCATGTCGCAAGGTTCTGCTCCGCGTTATCCGTTGGTGCTGGTCCCGGGAATGCTCGGGTTTATCCGTCTGGTGCTGTATCCGTACTGGTACGGGATCGTCGAGGCGTTGCGCCGTGGTGGTGCGGTGGTGTTCGCGGTGCAGGTTTCGCCGCTCAACTCCAGCGAAGTGCGCGGTGAGCAACTGTTGGCGCGAATCGAAGAGATTCTGCGGGAAACCGGCGCCGCAAAGGTCAACCTGATCGGCCACAGCCAAGGCTCGCTGACCGCCCGTTATGCAGCGGCCAGGCGTCCGGACCTGGTCGCCTCGGTCACCTCGGTGGCGGGGCCGAATCACGGCTCTGAACTCGCCGATTACCTGCACCGACACTATCCCCATGACAGCGTCAGCGGCCGGTTGCTGACCCTTCTATTGCACATGGTCAATGCGTTGATGTGCCTGCTGGAAACCGGCTATCGCGGGCCGAAGCTGCCGGTGGATATCCATGCCTCCCATCATTCCCTCACTACCGAGGGCGTGGCGCTGTTCAATCAACGTTATCCGCAGGGCCTGCCCGAAACCTGGGGTGGACACGGGCCGGAGGAGGTTGCTGGCGTGCGCTATTACTCCTGGTCCGGCACCCTGCAGCCGGGCATTACCGATCGTGGACGCAATCTGCTGGATGGGACCAATCGCAGTTGCCGGCTGTTCGCCAAAACCTTCGTACGTGAAGCCGGGCATTGTGACGGCATGGTGGGGCGATATAGCTCGCATCTGGGAACGGTGATTGGCGATGAGTATCCGCTGGATCACTTCGACATCGTCAACCAGTCGCTGGGGCTGGTGGGGAAGGGGGCGGAGCCGGTTCGGTTGTTTGTCGAGCATGCGGCGCGGCTGAATGCGGCGGGTCTGTAAGGTCAAGAGATCGTCCGATCGCGGCCCGAGCCTTCGGCAGCGCCTACATTTGGCGCGTATTTACAGGTAGGAGTTGGCGAAGGCTGCGATCTTTTTTGCTCAGGCAACGCTAGTCTTGCGGCTCAATACGGTCGTCCAGCGCTCGGAAACAATCACCCCACCCAACGTCAACACCCCGCCCACCAAGTGATACATCGCCAATTGCTCATGCAGCACCACCGCCGCAATCAGCGCGGTGATCACCGGCAGCAAATTGAAGAACATCACGGTGCGACTCGGTCCCAAACGCACTACGGCCTGCATCCACGCCAATGGCGCGACCATCGAAGCCAACAGACAGGCGTAAAGCACCAGCGGAATATTCTGCAAGGTCGGGCCGACTTTCTCCGAGGCGAGAAACAACGGGAACAGCACCACCACGGCCACCAACACCTGCAAATACAACAACACCAGTGGCGGCAGTTTCAGCTGCCATTTTTTCAGCAGGGTGCTGTAGACCGCGTAGGCCAGGGTCGCGACCAACATCATCGCATCGCCCAGGTTTACGCCGTGTTCCAGCAGCGTGCCGAGGCTGCCGGATGACACCACCACCAGAACGCCGGCGAGCGACAGCACTGCACCGGCCAAGGCGCCGAAGGTCAGGCGCTGGCCGAGGCTGATGATCGCCATGGCCAACGACATCAACGGCATCAGCGACAGGATGATGCCCATGTTGGTGGCCGAGGTCAGGGCGGCGGCGAAGTACGCCAGGCTTTGGTAGACCGCCATGCCGAGCACGCCGAGGACAAAGATCTTGCCCAGGTTCGGGCGGATCTTCGGCCAATGGCTGAGCACCGGTTTGAGCATGAACGGTGTGAACAGCAACCCGGCCAACAGCCAGCGGTAGAAACCGATCTCGGCGGGGAAAATCGCCCCGGCCGACATTTTGGTGATCACGGTGTTGCCGGCCCAGATAAAAATGGCCAACAGGGGATAAGCGTATTGCATCGCAGAAAACCAGAACGTTAATGAGGGGCAATTATCCACTGTCTGGATTCAAGCCTATACTTCGAACCTGACAACCCACCCCTGATTCCGGACAGCATGAGCAGTAAACACATCGACCTGCTGGATTTCAGCGAACTGCCGGCGCCGGTGTACTTCCGTTACGCCGACTTCAACACCCACGAATATGCCGCGCCGCACCGACATCCCTGGGGCACGCTTGAGTACTCGGCCAATGGGGTCTTGCACATGGAAATCGGCAGCAGCCGTTTCATGTCTCCGCCGCAATACGCCGTGTGGGTGCCGCCCGAAACCGAGCACAGTTTCTACAGCAATCAGCCAATCAATTACCGCGCTGTCTGTCTCGCGCCGTCGTTGTGTAGTGATCTGCCGCAACAGGCCTGTACCCTGGCCATCAGCGATATTCTCAAGGCGATCCTCAAGGACTTCGCCACACGGGATGTGAAGATCCCCGAACAGGCCGCGGACAAGCGTCTGGCCCAAGTGTTGGTCGATCAACTGCAACAAGCGCCGGTGCATGAGTGCTATCTGCCCTACGCCAGCAGTTCCGGGCTGTTCGCCATCCTGGAAGCGCTACAGGCCGAGCCAGGGGATAATCGACCGTTGGCGCAATGGGCGGCGCGCATCCATGTCAGCGAGCGCACCCTGGCGCGACAGTTTGTGCGCGAGCTGGGCATGAGTTTCGGTGAGTGGCGCCAGCGTCTGCGGTTTCTCGCGGCCATCGAGGCATTGGACAGCCAGCACAGTATTCAGGAAATTGCCTTCGACATGGGCTACAGCACCGGTTCGGCGTTTATCGCCATGTTCCAGCGCCAGGCCGGATGCACGCCGGAGCAATATCGCCGCAGCCACCTGGAGAACAGGAAGGTGTAACGGGCGTTGTCTACACTCCAGTGCAAGGCCGTGCCCTTCGGTGCGGAAAGCAGGAGAAAACTCCATGAAGATATTGCGTGCCCCGTTGTTGATGATCGGTTTGCTGCTGTGCTCCCAGGGCTTTGCCGCCAACACGGCCCAACAGGAAAAGATGACCACCTGCAATGCCGACGCTACGGCCAAAAGCCTCAAGGGCGATGAGCGCAAAGCCTTCATGAGTACCTGCCTGAAAGCGGCCCCGCCGGCCAACGAGGTAGGAACAGTGTTGACGCCTCAGCAGGAAAAAATGAAAAACTGCAACGCGAATGCTACCGCCAAACTTCTCAAAGGCGATGAGCGCAAGGCGTTCATGAGCAATTGCCTGAAGAGGTAAATCGTCTCAAAGACAGTGGCAGCCGTGCTGGCCTCATCGCTAGCAGGCTAGCTCCCACAATGTCCGGTGTACTCAGTTCTCCTGTAGGAGCAAGCTTGCTCGCGATGGGGCCGTTAAGGGCGCTGAAAAAAACCTGAACCCCCACTAAGGTCGATCGACACAATCCTAGTGCTCACACCGGATCGCTGGCAGACTGCCAATCCTTTTTACGCCGTTCGTTTTTGAGGCTGTATGCCAACGTTTTCTCAGCGTCAAGTTTTGCTGGTCATCAGCTGGGTCATTATTTTTGGCGGTTTGTTGCTGGTGTTGCCGTTGCGCCTGTTACCCAGCCTGCTGGCAGGATTGCTCGTATTCGAACTGGTCAACATGCTCACCCCGCAACTGCAACGGCTCATCGAAGGCCGGCGCGCGCGCTGGCTTGCCGTGGCTTTGCTGGGGACTTTGATTGTCAGCGTGCTGACGCTGATCTTCGCCGGTGCCATCAGCTTCCTGCTACACGAAGCCGAAAACCCCGGCGCTTCGCTCGACAAATTCATGGGTGTGGTTGATCGCGCACGCGGGCAACTGCCACCGTTCATCGACGCTTACCTGCCGGCCAGTGCCGCAGAATTTCGCGTGGCGATTGGCGAGTGGGTGAGCAAGCACCTCAGTGATTTGCAACTGGTGGGCAAAGACGCGGCGCACATGTTCGTGACGTTACTGATCGGCATGGTGCTCGGCGCGATCATCGCCTTGCAGCGCGTGCCGGATCTGACCAAGCGCAAGCCATTGGCCGCCGCGCTGTTCGATCGCCTGCACCTGCTGGTCCAGGCCTTTCGCAACATCGTCTTCGCACAGATCAAGATTTCCTTGCTCAACACCGTGTTCACCGGGATTTTCCTCGCGGTGGTGCTGCCGATGTTTGGCATCAAGCTGCCGCTGACCAAGACCCTGATCGTCCTGACGTTCCTGCTCGGACTGTTGCCAGTGATCGGCAACCTGATGTCGAACACCCTGATTACCATCGTCGGCCTGTCACTGTCGATCTGGGTGGCGGTGGCGGCGCTGGGTTATCTGATCGTTATCCACAAGCTCGAGTACTTCCTCAACGCGCGCATCGTCGGCGGGCAGATCAGCGCCAAGTCGTGGGAGTTGCTGCTGGCAATGTTAGTGTTCGAAGCCGCATTCGGCCTGCCGGGGGTGGTGGCGGGGCCGATTTATTACGCGTACCTGAAGAGCGAGTTGAAGCAGGTGGGAATGGTTTGATCAGGCAGCTGTATTGCCTGATCTGACGCCATCGCTAGCAGGCTAGCTCCCACACATGTTGTGTGAACACCACAGATTCAATGTGGGAGCTAGCCTGCTAGCGATTGGGGCACCCTGGTTTCGGATCAGTCCATAGAGCCGTAACGCTTGGCCGCTTCAATCGCCAGACCGCTGCCGATACTGCCAAAGATGTTCCCTTCCACATGCCGAGCATTTGGCAACATCGCCGAAACACTGTTGCGCAGCGCCGGAATCCCGCTCGAACCGCCGGTGAAGAACACCGTATCGACCTGATCAACCCGCACGTCGGCATCAGCCAGTAGCTGAGTGACGCTGTTGCGCACGCGTTCCAGGAGGTTGTCGATGGCCGACTCGAACAGCGCCCGGCTCAGTTCCACACTCAAACCGGCTTCGATGCGGTCCAGCGGTACGTGGCGACTCTCGGCGTGGGTCAACTGGATCTTGGTTTCTTCCACTTCCATCGCCAGCCAATGCCCGGCGCGCTGTTCGATCAGCTTGAACAGGCGATCGATGCCGCCGGTGTCTTCGATGTCGTAGCGCATGCTGCCCAGGGCCAACTGGGATTTTTGCGAATACACCGAGTTAATGGTGTGCCAGGTCGCCAGGTTCATGTGGTGACTGGTCGGCATATAGGCGCCGCTCTTCATGCGGCTGCCATAGCCGAACAGCGGCATCAGGCCTTGCAGGCTGAGCTGTTTGTCGAAGTCGGTTCCGCCGATGTGCACACCGCCCGTGGCGAGGATGTCCTCGTGGCGGTTATCCACACCCCGACGCTCCGGCGACAGGCGCACCAGCGAGAAGTCGGAAGTACCACCGCCGATATCGACGATCAGTACCAACTCTTCTTTCTCGATGGTCGACTCGTAGTCGAATGCGGCGGCAATCGGTTCGTATTGGAACGAGACTTCCTTGAAGCCGATCTTGCGTGCCACGTCCACCAGGGTGTCTTCGGCTTCTTTGTCGGCCATCGGGTCATCGTCGACAAAAAATACCGGACGACCCAGCACCACTTCTTCGAATTCCCGACCGGCGGCGGCTTCGGCGCGGCTCTTGAGCTGGCCGATGAACAGCCCGAGCAGGTCCTTGAACGGCATCGCCGTGCCGAGGACGCTGGTGTCGTGCTTGATCAGCTTGGACCCCAGAAGGCTCTTGAGCGAGCGCATCAGGCGACCTTCGTAGCCTTCCAGGTACTCGTGCAGCGCCAGGCGGCCGTACACCGGGCGGCGTTCTTCGATATTGAAGAAGACCACTGACGGCAGGGTGATCTTGTCGTCCTCCAGCGCGATCAGCGTTTCCACGCCGGGGCGCAGCCAGCCGACAGTGGAGTTGGACGTGCCAAAGTCGATACCCAAGGCACGGGCTGGAGATGCGTTGTTCATGTCTTTCAGGTTCCGGTTAAAAAACGGCCGCGCAGTGTATGTCAGTGCGCGACAGATTCGAAGGCCGGTTATCTGCTAAATCTCGTCTGATGATCCTTGAAAGACGACCGTTCACCCCCAAACTACCCTGCATCAACCGGCGAGCCACGGGGCAATCCTTGAAGCCCCGACTGCTGCCGATAAACTTTTGCTGCGCCGCCCGGTCACTAAACTGAGATCGGTCAACCTCAATGCTGCAAACAAGTGCATGCTGCGACGGTGGCGCGATTTTGATAACGGATGGTGATTCCCGCGATGGACTTCAAAGACTATTACAAGATTCTCGGTGTGGAACCGACCGCAGACGACAAGGCGATCAAGGCTGCCTATCGCAAACTGGCGCGCAAGTACCACCCCGACGTCAGCAAGGAAAAGGACGCCGAGTCCAAATTCAAGGATGCCTCGGAAGCCTATGAAGCGCTGAAAAGCGCCGACAAGCGCGCCGAGTACGACGACCTGCGCCGCTATGGCCAGCATGGCCAACCGTTCCAGGGACCACCGGGCTGGCAAAGCCGTGGCGGTTTCGGTACCGGTGGCCAGGACACGGGCGATTTTTCGGACTTCTTCAGTTCGATTTTCGGCAACCGTGGGCCTGGTTTCAGTGGCGGTGAACAGTCGCGTCGCAGCACCGGACGTCGAGGGCAGGACGTGGAAATGGAACTCGGGGTCTTTCTCGAAGAAACACTGTCGACCGAATCGAAGAAGGTCACGTTCCAGGTGCCGCAATACAACGCGGCCGGCCAGCATGTGAGCAACACCAGCAAGAGCCTGAACGTGAAGATCCCGGCCGGTGTGGCCGATGGCGAGCGTATTCGCCTCAAAGGGCAGGGCGCTCCGGGCGTCGGTGGCGGGGCCAATGGCGACCTGTACCTGACGATCCGTTTTGCGCCGCACCCGAAATTTGACGTCGAAGGCGAGAACCTGATCATCACCTTGCCACTGGCACCGTGGGAGCTGGCCTTGGGCGCTGAAGTCGCCGTGCCGACCCTGACCGGCAAGATCAACCTCAAGGTCCCGGCCGGCAGCCAGAACGGCCAGCGCATGCGCGCCAAGGGCCATGGCTTGATGAACAAGGCCGGAGAACGCGGTTACCTGTTCGTGCAACTGAAGGCGGTCATGCCGAAGAAGTCGGACGATGAGATCAAGGCCTTGTGGCAGGAGCTGGCGAAAAAAGCCGCGTTCGATCCGCGGGAGAACTTTTGATCCCCTAGAACCAAGGAGTCACTGACATGAGCAGTCCCCTGATCGTTCAACTGGACATGGCAGAATTCTGTGAGGCGACCGACCTGTCGGACGTCTACGTGATCGAAATCGTCGAGCACGGCATCCTCGAACCTCAGGGCGCTCAGCCCAAGGACTGGGTGTTCAACGACTACGAGCTGACCTTGGCCAAACGCGCCGCCAAGCTGCGGCGCGACCTGGACCTGGAATGGGAAGGCGTCGCCCTGGCGCTGGATTTGCTCGAAGAGGTCCAGCAACTACGGGCGGAGAACCTGATGTTGAAGCAACGGTTGGGGCGGTTGTTGGTGGAGTAGGAGCTGCCGAAGGCTGCGATCTTTTGATCTTGAACTTTGGCACTCGAGCGATAATGAAAAACAACATCAAAAGATCGCAGCCTTCGGCAGCTCCTACGTGTGATGTCGAGTCTGCACTTTGCGTGGCAGCACCACGGTAAACGTAGTCCCATCCGCCTCATTGGAACTGACTTCAATCGTCCCCTGATGCGTATCCACTACTTGCTTGACGATAAACAGTCCCAAACCGAGGCTGGTGGTGGGCTCGCCGAGCTCCTCGCTGGCGCTGCGCACCAAAGGATCGAAGAGGGTCGGGATCGCGTCGGCGGGAATCGGCAGGCCGTCGTTGTGTACCGTCAGCCGCACGCTGTGCGCCTCCCCACTCAGGGTCAGCGTCACCTCGCGTTTGTTCGAGCCATGTTGCAGCGCATTGCCGATCAGGTTTTGCAGCATCTGATCGAGCCTTCTAGCGTCCCACATGCCGTGGGTATCGCCGGCAATAGTCAGGCTCGGATCGCATTCCGGTTGCCCGGCACAGGCCCGGGCAATCGCCTCCTGTGCCACCTCGGCCAGGTCCATGGGCGCGGGCTCGATTGGCAGGCTTTTGCCCAAGCGGCTGCGCACCAGTTCCAGCAGATCGCTGACCATCATCGCCAGGTGCCCGGTGCCACGCTTGATGTGGATCGCGCACTTGAGCGCATCCCCTTCGAGAGTCGCCTTGCGCAGAAGGATTTCGGTGGACATGCTTACCGCTTGCAGGGGCGCGCGCAGGTCATGGCCGAGGATCGCCAGGAAGATGTCCCGCGAGCGATTGACCTGCTCGGCGTAGGTGGCTGTGGACTCCGCCAGGGCTTCGTCGATGGCCTCGTTGAACCGGATCATGTCCTGGAAATACGCCACTTCCGGGGATTGGAGGCTGTCGACCCACAGGCGAATCACACAGGCGCGCAGATGACGGAATTCGCTGGTCATTTGCACCAGATCGAACCCTACGGTATGGCGCAGCTCACCGTGGCTGGCGCCGGCCTCGTCGAGGCTCGGGGTTTTTTCCGGGCCTTCACCGCGGGCCTTGGCCACTTGTTCGCTGGGCGTTTGGGGTTTGTTCATGTCTCGCGCCGCCGCTCTGAGGATCGAACCGGCATGGTCGCGCAAGGCGGCACTGTCCATGGTCTCGGCGGCAGGCGTGATGGTTTTGGCGAACTGCTCCCACTCATCGACGATGCGATCAACATTCAAGACGATGAACTCGGAAAGGCGCATGGCGGTTACCTGAACATGAAACGAAGGCGTGCGAGTCGAAATAGTAGACCCTTTGAGGAGAAAAACACGACCGCTCATTCAGTGGCATGAACGAGGGCCGTCGTGGCGGTACATATGTAATGTCGGCAGCGTAATTTTCGAACAAAACGGGCTTTGTTAACGTGGTTGGATCCACTGTTTTTTCGACTTTTTTTGGGGGCGAGCGGTGAATAAGCTGGTGGCTCCCAATTCATTAAATAAGTGAACAAATTATGGCCGATTTGCATGGAAGCAATTCGATAGAAAACGCCGAGCCCGTTTCGAACGATAACAAGGGGATGCATTACAACCGTGTATTCGAAGCGATACCGCCGGCAATAAAAACGGCTCCGATTGCGCGTTTGAAAGCGCTGGTCGAAACCAAACCTGCGATGCCGGATTGGTATGCAGGTGCTTCAGAGGACGATCGTCGGGAACTCAAAACGTTGATGGATGAACGCTGGCGCCTGCAAGGACAACTGGACAAGACGCTCGGCGACTTGCAGCACGACATCAATGCCTTCGCCAAGCCTTTGCTGAGCAACGGGCTGCAGTCGACATTCAAGACCTTGCAGAACGTTGATGACCTGACCGTTCAACTTGAAATGCCCAGCAAAATCATCTTCGGCATCGACACCGGCGCCAGTCGCGTTCGCACCTCAACGATGGTGCAAGCCGCGTTGCACAACTTCGAAGCGTCTGAAACCGAAAAAGATGCATTTCGAAACAGTTCAGGTGTCTATCGCAAGGACCTGCGCGGCAGCCTTGTACTCGACCCGGCGATTACGCTGCCGGAGTTCGCAACCTTATGCCGAGAGCTGGATATCGGCGGGCAATACCAGAAACACCTCCAGTCCATTCTTCTGCCAACGTCTTCGCAGGCAAAACAGGTGTTGCAGCAGGAATCATTGGCCAGCGAGAAATCAGCCTTTCATGTGGCGGCACTGACTGCGCGGTTGAAGGGCGACATCTGCCCGCAGGTGTTCGGCAAGTTGGGGGGCATCCGCGAGGGTCACGAGAATGTCACCCTGGATGACCGGCCGCTGCACGGTCATCGATTGTCGCTGATGGGATTTCGGCTGACCGGCATTGTGCTGTTCAGTGCGGTCAGTGAGCCTTCCCAGATCAAACAGGCCATTGATGCGTTAACGCCCGACGCCTGGAAATTCTGGAGTGAATGGTCCGAGAGAATTCCGGTGCTACGGGGCAATTCATATGACCGCTTCAAGCTGTTGCAGGCGTTCTTCGCCAACGGACCGAAGGGTCTGGTCGATGAAGTGATCCGAAAGGACGACATCCATCAGCAGAGTCGCTTGACCGGCACGTTGATCGCCTATGTACCGGATGATCCGGACCATCCTGTAAAGGAATACGCATCACTGAGCGACTTCATGAAGACGCTGATCAGCCAGTTGCGAAACCCGGACTATCAGGCGTTTTTCAGCCGATTCGTCGCGCACAAAGACAAGGGGCATTTCTTCGCACGGGTCAACGAACGCCTCAAGACATTCAAATGGGTGCAACGCGAACCTCTGGACATGGGGCCCTGGTGGCGGGAAACGGCGGTCGAGAATCCCAATGCCGAGCCCATCACCAACACGATAACGGGTGATTTATGGTTGCGCCTGTTCATCGATCGGCGTGACAAGGCCATTGCCGATGCTCGCAGCATTGCCGTGCCGACCGACGATGAAGATGCGACAACCCGGTTCAAGCGCCTGACCAGCTATCTCGACATCGGCTGGAACATTTTCAGTTATGCAGCGCTACTCGTACCCGGTCTTGGCGAGGCAGTGCTGGGCATCATGGTCGCGCAAATGCTGGCCGAGCTTGCAGAAGGTATTGAGGACTGGAGTAAAGGTGACAAGGAGGAGGGAGCAGCCTACATCAATGGTGTCCTGATCAACTTCGCCCAACTGGCGATCATGGGCGCCGGGCATGTGGTACCGGGCGGGGCGGTGAGCCCGGTCAAGGTTTCACCGTTTGTCGAGGGCCTTAAACCGGTGGCATTCGGTGATGGGGAAAAACTCTGGAATCCTGATCTGAAGCCTTACGAACATCCGGTCGCCGTGCCCAAAACCATCGTAGCCAGCGAGGATGGGCTTTACCGGCATCTAGGGCAGGATCTGCTGCGGATCGACGACAAACATTATGCGCTCAAGCAAGACCCGAAGACCGGACAGCAGCGACTCGCGCACCCGACCCGGCCAGACGCTTATCAGCCGTTGCTGGAGCATAACGGTGCTGGCAGCTGGAAGACTGAACTCGACATGCCGCTGGAATGGGACAAGGCGACGTTGCTCAGGCGTTTGGGAGCGCAAGTTGACGGATTGTCCGATGAAACGCTGGAGCAGGTTCTGCACGTCAGTGGTGTGCACGAAAATGCATTGCGCCGCCTGCATGCCGAGCACGAAACCATGCCTGCGCTGATGGGCGATACGCTTGAACGTTTCAAGGCGTATGCAGATGCCGAAGCTTGCGAAGCGATGATTCTCGCCAATCGAGTTAACGCGGATCTGGCCGGATTTTTACCCCGGTTCATGACTGAGTTGAGTGGATGGCCCCGCGGTAAGGCCATCGAAGTGTTTGAAGGGCCTGATTTGTCAGGTCCTTCGGTCAAGGTCGGGGATTTCAAGGCTGTTGCCGCGCAGACGTTAACGTTGAGCCATGAGGACCTCGTCGCAGGAAAACTGCCTGAAAAGGTCGTGGATTTTCTCGATGAAACGGCATTGCGCGACGTGCTTGGAGAGTGGCTGTCGGGTGACCGGACGGCGCGCATCGAGACCTTGCGCAAAAAACTGTCAGAGCAGGCAGCCAAACAAAAACGGCAGCTTTTCGATGGTCTTTATGCACAGCGCGAGCGCCTCACGACCCCCTTGGTGGCACGCCTCAAGCTCCGAGCGTCGGACCTGCCGAACAGCCTGGCGGAAGAACTGCTGCATCATGCTGATCCGGCGGACTTGAAGTTCATGACCGAAAAAAAACGCGTGCCTATGGCCCTGTCCCGACAGTCTGACCAGGCCTTGGAGCAATTGCGTCTGAACCGTGCATATGAAGGGCTTTACCTCCCGGAGCTGTACAGCAGCGACACCACGCGGCTGGTCCTGCATTCACTGGAGTCTTTGCCGGGTTGGCCCAAGGATTTGCGCCTCGAAATCCGCGACTATTCCGCTCAGGGCAACTTGTTCGACAGCGTCGGAGCGCAGAGCGCACCGATTCGTAAAGTACTGGTCCGTAGCGAAAACGGGCTTTTTGAGGCCAGGGATGAACTCGATCAGCACTTGCACGGTGAGGACACGCTATACGCCGCCGTCCTGCATGCCTTGCCCGACGCGCAGCGCACGGCGCTGGGCTTTGAAATTCATGACGCGCAGGGGCTGGAGAAGGCGATTCAGGACAATCCACTGAGCCACGAACGGCTTGAGCCGATTCTACTGGAGAACCCGATTCGCAAACCTCACTACGACCCCGAGATCATGAAACTGCGCGGTGGTATGCCTGGCTATACCCGGCAGGCGTTGGAGTGGACGGGGTTTCGTCGACGTGTCCGCTCGTTGTACCCGGCGTTTACCGAAGCAGAAGTTGAATCGCTTCTGGCGCAGTACGGACAGGAGAGTGTCGTGGTCGAACAGGGCCTCAGAGGCCTGGAAGCCGAGTTCGATCAGTTGAGCCGGACCCTGCAACAGTGGATCAACTCTCAAACCATCTCGTTTCGCTTCAGCCCAGCGGGCGTCGCCGAATGGGAAGCCCGAAACCGCTTATACAAACTGATCAGGCAATGCTGGCAGCGTGTCGGGCCGGAAGGGGAGGAGATGCCAGGCGTGATCCGGCCTCAGGCGCTGATCCTCGATGATTTGCCCATGGGTCGTCACCTTGTCGGAATGCCGAAGTTGCGCGCCAATTTTGATCATGTCACTCACTTGAGCCTGCGCAATACCTCCCTGCTGGCCAGTCAGACGCAATTTCTCGAGCCATTCCGGTGGCTGCGGCAACTGGACCTCACGGGCAACCTGCTCAATCGTCTGCCCCCAGAAGTGAGCGAGATGTGGTTTTTGACGCATCTGACGCTCATTGACAACGACATCGCGCTGACCCAGAGCGCCGTGGCGCGTCTGAAAAAACTGACGCAGCTTAAATGGCTAAACATGAATGGCAACCCGCTGGTCCTGGTGCCAGACATCAGCCAGATGCCGCATCTGGAGATTTTGACCCTCGTCGGTTGTGGCATCGACCGTTGGCCAGTTGGGCTGTTCTCCAAGCCACGTCCACGGCATATCTATCTGGACCTGCGCTTAAACCGGCTCGAGCAGATCCCGGTGGTGGCTCCCGGCTCGTTTCGCGCGGAACTCCTGACACGCACCCGGTTGAGTCATGAGCCGCAGTGGTTATCCGCCGATAACCGGAACACCCTCAGGTTGTATGCCGAATCAATCGGGATGGACCCTGAGCGGCCCTATCCACCCAGGGGAGTCATGGACGGCGCTTTCTGGGATGAGGGCATGTCCAGGGAGGAATGGAGCGTCAGGCAGAAAATCTGGGACGAGGTGGAAGACGAATACCACTCGGAAAACTTTTTCAATGAGATCCGAAAGCTCACCGAGTCCGCTGACTTCAAGGCAGGGGGCGCTTACCGAATCGATTTGACCGGTAAAGTCTGGCGAATGCTCGAAGCCATGGCGCAAAACACCGAGTTACGCGAGAAGCTTTTCAATGAGGCCCTTTCCCCCACGGAGTGTGTCGACGGCGGCACTCAGCTGTTCAACGCGATGGGGGTCGAGGTGCTGGTTCATGAGGCCTATGCATTGGTTGCCAAGGACCTGGTCGAAACGCAACTGCTGGAACTCGCCCGGGGCAAGTCACGCCTGGATCAGCTTGGCGCTATCGCCCGTCGACGGGTGTCGGAACGCCTGGCAGCGGGTGAGCGATTCAGGCGTGTAGATGCGCAAGGTGAGGTCACAGGGTCGATTGATGAGGTAGAGGTTCATCTGGCGTATATGACAGAACTGGCGCAGCGGTTGGATCTTCCCTGGCAGGCGCGCGGCATGCAGTTTCGCAGGATTGCCGGTGTGACACCGCCGATGATCGAGGCAGCTGAGCAACGGATTCTTGCCTTGGAGGAAGGCGACTTGCTGCGCGATTCGATCGCAGAACAACCGCTGTGGAATCGCTATGTAAAGGGCTCTAACCGTCAGGCGTTCAAGCGTCTTCAGCGCCGTATCGATGCGACAACCGAGTACAAAGTAGCGATGGACACAAGGGCAGAAGATTTGACGTTATCACCCGAAGAAAAGGATCGCCTGAAAGAAGAGCTTCGAGTGCTGGCGACGGAGCTGGGCAAACCGGAAAGTGATTTTGCTGCTGGCCAGATCATGAGTGAGGAAAGCTATATCGCAGACCTCGAACTCATTGATGAAGAAAAGAACACACTGCTGAAAAAACTGACGCAGGAAGCAATGGACCGGGCAAAGATCCAGAGAACGGAGATCCCTTTCACGGTAGAGCAAAGTAGCTGATCGTCTGCACTTGGCCCCGATGACAATGGGTGTCATCGGGGCTTTTTTCTGCGCGTTATTGTGCTTAAAACAGAAAGTATCGCTGCGCCATCGGTAAGGTTTCTGCTGGCTCGCACCACAGCAACACACCATCGGCCTTTACCTGATAAGTCTGCGGATCAACATCGATGTTCGGCAGGTAATCGTTGTGGATCAGGTCGGTCTTCTGCACATCGCGGCAGCCTTTGACCACGGCGATTTTCTTCTTCAGCCCCAAGGCTTCCGGCAATCCGGCATCCTGCGCAGCCTGGCTGATGAAGGTCATGCTGGTGGCATGCAATGAGCCGCCGAAGCTGGCAAACATTGGGCGGTAGTGCACGGGTTGAGGCGTGGGAATTGAAGCATTGGCGTCACCCATCAGGCTGGCCGCGATGGCGCCGCCCTTGAGGATAAGCGTCGGCTTCACGCCAAAAAATGCCGGGCGCCAGAGCACCAGATCCGCCCATTTTCCGACTTCGATCGAACCCACTTCATGGCTGATGCCATGGGTGATCGCCGGGTTGATGGTGTACTTGGCGATGTAGCGTTTAGCGCGGAAGTTGTCGTTGCCTTCACCATCCAGAGGCAGCGGGCCACGCTGCTTTTTCATCTTGTCGGCGGTCTGCCAGGTTCGCGTGATGACTTCGCCGACGCGGCCCATGGCCTGGCTGTCGGAGCTGATCATCGAGAAGGCGCCGAGGTCGTGGAGGATGTCTTCGGCGGCAATGGTTTCGCGGCGGATACGGCTTTCGGCGAAGGCCACGTCTTCGGCAATGCTTGGGTCCAGGTGATGGCAGACCATCAGCATGTCGAGGTGTTCGTCGATGGTATTGCGGGTGAACGGCCGGGTCGGGTTGGTCGAACTCGGCAGCACGTTGGTAAAGCCGCAGGCCTTGATGATGTCCGGCGCGTGCCCGCCCCCGGCACCTTCGGTGTGATAGGTGTGGATGGTGCGACCCTTGAACGCGGCGAGGGTGGTTTCGACGAAACCGGATTCGTTGAGGGTGTCGGTGTGGATCGCGACTTGTACGTCGAATTGATCGGCCACCGTCAGGCAGTTGTCGATGCTTGCGGGCGTCGTTCCCCAGTCTTCGTGCAGCTTGAGGCCGATGGCGCCGGCCTTGACCTGCTCGATCAGCGGCTCGGGCAAACTGGCGTTGCCCTTGCCGGTCAGACCGATGTTCATCGGGAACGCGTCGGCGGCCTGGAGCATGCGCGCCAGGTGCCATGGCCCGGAAGTGCAGGTCGTTGCGTTGGTGCCGGTGGCGGGGCCAGTGCCGCCGCCGATCATGGTGGTGACGCCGCTCATCAGTGCTTCTTCGATCTGTTGCGGGCAGATGAAGTGAATGTGCGTGTCGATGCCGCCAGCGGTGAGGATCATGCCTTCACCGGCGATCACTTCGGTGCTGGCGCCGATGGCGATGTTCACGTTGGGCTGGATGTCCGGGTTGCCGGCTTTGCCGATGGCGGCGATACGGCCGTCCTTGAGGCCGACATCGGCCTTGACGATGCCCCAGTGGTCGATGATCAGCGCGTTGGTGATCAGGGTGTCGACGACTTCGGAAGCCAACAGTTGGCTCTGGCCCTGGCCGTCACGAATGACTTTGCCGCCGCCGAATTTCACTTCTTCGCCGTAGGTGGTGAAGTCCTTTTCGACTTCGATCCACAGCTCGGTATCGGCCAGGCGCACCTTGTCACCGACGGTGGGACCGAACATGTCGGCGTAGGCTTGTCTTGAGATTTTCATGCGCATGCCTTGGGATTTAATTGAAATTCAAACCGCTCGCGTTGCTCGCTATCGCAGCCTCGCTGCGCTCGGCAGCTCCTACAGGTCACCGCAAAAGCGGTGTTGGAATGCGATTCCCTGTAGGAGCCGGCTTGCTGGCGAAGGGGCCGGTACTGGCGCGGCATGACTTAGAGATCACCCATGATCCTGCCGGCAAACCCGAACACCCGACGATGCCCTGCCAAATCCACCAACTCAACCTCGCGACTCTGCCCCGGCTCAAACCGCACGGCGGTGCCGGCAGGAATATTCAGGCGCATGCCACGACTGGCGGCGCGGTCGAACGTCAGCGCGTCATTGGTTTCAAAAAAGTGGTAGTGCGAGCCGACCTGGATGGGCCGGTCGCCACTGTTCGCCACCTTAAGGCTGAGGGTGCGACGGCCGACGTTGAGTTCGATGTCGCCGGGCTCGATCTGGTATTCACCGGGAATCATCAATGGGCTCCTTGGAGAATCTTGTAGTAGAGGGCGGTCGGCTTGTAGCGACCACTCGGGTCACAGGCGTAGTCGGGAATTTCCCCGGCGCGGGTGTAACCCAGAGCCTTGTAGAAATCCTCGGCGGGCGAACCGGCCTCGGTATCGAGGTAGAGCATGCCGCGCTGGTGTTGCAGGGCGGCTTTTTCCAACGTCGCCATCAACTGCTGGCCCAGACCGCGACGCTGTGCATGTTCGCGGACCAGTAGTTTTTGCACTTCGGCGCGGTTCAAGCCATTGGGTTTGCGGCACAGGCCCAGTTGCACACTGGCCTGCACCTGTTCGTCCTTGACCACCACCCACAGCAGCACGTTGCCCTTGTTGAGGTTGTCCTGGACCTCGTCGAAGTAGGCGTGGGCCTGCATCGCATCCAGGTCTGCCATGAAGCCGACGCTGGCGCCGTAACCGACGGCATCGAGCAGCAAGTCAATCAGGCCCTGACGGTAGTGGGCAAAGCTTTCAACGTTGACGCGTCGCAGTTGGGCGGCGTTCATTGGGCGTTACTCCTTACTGACGCTTGGCGGCTCTGCACCGGGATTGAGGGTCAGCTGCATGAATGTCAGGTCGAGCCAGCGGCCGAACTTGGTGCCTACCTGAGGCATTTGTCCGGTGGTCTTGAAACCGGCGCGCTCATGCAAGCGAATCGATGCAGCGTTACCGCTTTCAATGGCCGCGACCATCACGTGTTTTTCGCAGTCTTTGGCGCGCTCGATCAACACAGTCATCAATTTCGGACCGAGCCCATTGCCGCGCTGGTCGCTGCGCACGTAAACCGAGTGCTCGACGGTATGGCGGAAGCCGTCGAACGGTCGCCAGTCGCCGAACGAGGCATAACCGAGCACAGTGTTGTCGGCATCGACGATGACCAGAATCGGATACCCCTGGGCTTGCCGGGCGCGGAACCAGGCCTGACGGTTGTCCAGGTCGACGGATTGTTCGTTCCAGATCGCGGTGGTGTTGAGCACTGCGTCGTTGTAGATGTCACGGATCGCCGGCAGGTCGGCGTGCACGGCATCGCGGATGGAGTAAGTCATGGCGCGGTCTCAGGCGATGGGTTGATGGACGGTGACCAGTTTGGTGCCGTCAGGGAAGGTGGCTTCGACCTGAATCTCGGGGATCATTTCCGGGATGCCTTCCATCACTTGTTCGCGAGCCAGCAGAGTAGTACCGAAGTGCATCAACTCAGCCACGGTCTGGCCGTCACGCGCACCTTCGAGCAGGGCGGCGGAGATGTACGCCATGGCTTCCGGATAATTGAGTTTCACACCGCGCGCCAAACGCCGTTCGGCGACCAGGCCTGCGGTGAAGATCAGCAGCTTGTCTTTTTCGCGTGGGGTCAGGTCCATCGTTGGAATCCATTTTTGGCAGAATAAATATCGTGCGTTTTGCCTCCCGTAGGAGCTGTCGAGCGAAGCGAGGCTGCGATCCTTTGATCTTGAATTTGCTCTTCAGCGGAAAAAAGATCGCAGCCTCGTTTCACTCGACAGCTCCTACAAGGGATCGGTGTTCAGGTGTTCCATATTCTAGGGGGGACGGCTTCGCGGCCAAGCAACGCCGGGCGGAGCAATCGCCACAAATCGATCAGCCATCCCCGCGCCAACAACGCTTCACTGGCCAGGCACCGGGCAACCAGTAATCCTGGAAGTTGGGTCAGATCCCCTCGCACGTCGTTGGGTAGCGAGCGGCAGCTCTCCAGCAGTTCACTATCAATCTCACCCGTCACCAGCAACGTAGCAAACACCGGCTGCCCATCCAGTCCGATCGGCGAATCGAGCAAACCGTCATTTCCGACAATGCGCTGACGTTCATGCCAGAGCAACTGGCCGTCGCGACGGATATCGAGTTGCGCCTGAAAATGTCCGAGGTCAAAGCGCTCGCCGCTGGCCGGTCGGCCCAGCGCCACAACGTCCCAGTAGAACAGCCGCGCATCGCCTTCAAGGTCGACGCAGGTGCTGAGTTCAGCCTGGGCGGCGCTGAAGACGATCGTCTCTTGCGGCAACCATTCCAGGGTCCCACCGGCCGCCACCTGCAACTTCAACTGCTGATAGGCGGGCCCGGCTGCGCGATACCACTTGGCTGCGCCGGGACTGGTGATCTGCGCCCAGGCATCGGTGCCAACGCAGGCGGAGATATCCAGCCGATCACCGCCGGCGATTCCACCGGGTGGATGGACGATGATGTGCTGGCAGACTTCAGGCCCTTCGGCATACAGATGCTTCTGCACCCTGAGCGGGCCTTGGTGTCGGCGCAGAACCGGGCGGGTGCCGGCCCCGAATCGGGCATAACCCAGCTCCAGTTCGGCGTGCCAACTGGGGGTAAACAAGACGCCGGAAGCTGGAAGAGTCATGGTCAATGCTTATTGTGAGATAAGCGGATCTCTGCAAAGGCTGTGCCGGGGACATTACCGGCAGGAGGCGGCAATTGATCGTCAGCGCGCACCAACAGGAGGCGTCGCATGGGTAGCGCTGCAACAAATTGGTGCTTCATGCTTTTTTTTGGCCGGTGAGATCAGATCGTGACCAGTCCGCGCACGCCCTCGGCTTCCATGTTTTCGCCACGGCCCTGTTGCACGATTTCGCCCCGGGACATCACCAGGTAGTGGTCGGCCAGTTCGGCGGCGAAATCGTAGAATTGCTCCACCAGCAAAATCGCCATGTCGCCGCGAGCAGCGAGCTTTTTGATCACTGCGCCGATCTCCTTGATCACCGACGGCTGGATGCCTTCAGTGGGCTCATCGAGGATCAGCAGGCGAGGGCGGCTGGCCAAGGCACGGCCGATTGCCAGTTGCTGTTGTTGGCCACCGGACAAGTCGCCACCGCGCCGTTGTTTCATTTGCAGCAGTACCGGGAACAGCTCGTAGATGAACGCCGGGACTTCCTTGGCTTCGCTGCCGGGGAATCGCGACAGGCCCATCAGCAGGTTTTCCTCGACGGTCAGACGGCCGAAGATTTCCCGGCCTTGCGGGACGTAAGCGATGCCGGCGTGTACGCGTTGATGGGGCTTGAACGTGGTGATCGGTTTGCCCTCCCAGTTCACTGCGCCTTCCTTGGCCGGCAACAGGCCCATCAGGCATTTGAGCAGGGTGGTCTTGCCCACGCCATTGCGCCCGAGCAGACAGGTGACTTCGCCGACCTTCACGTCAAACGACAGGCCGCGCAGGATGTGGCTTCCGCCGTAGTACTGGTGCAGTTTTTCGACTTGCAGCATTCTCACGTTCTCCTCAAATCCCCTGTAGGCGCTGGCTTGCCAGCGATGAGGCCATGACATTCAACATCAATGTCGGCAGTTGCATCGCTATCGCTGGCAAGCCAGCTCCTACAGGTTTTGTATTCGCAAACTTCAGCGACCGAGGTAGACCTCGATGACGCGCTCGTTTTCCTGCACCTGCTCCAGCGACCCTTCGGCCAGCACACTGCCCTGATGCAGCACAGTGACGTGATCGGCGATCGAACCGACGAAGCCCATGTCGTGTTCCACCACCATCAAGGAGTGCTTGCCGGCGAGGCTTTTGAACAACTCGGCGGTAAATTCGGTTTCGGCATCGGTCATGCCTGCCACCGGTTCGTCGAGCAGCAGCAGTTGCGGGTCCTGCATCAGCAACATGCCGATCTCCAGAAACTGCTTCTGACCGTGGGAAAGCAGGCCCGCCGGCCGATTGACCGAAGTGGTCAGGCGAATGGTCTCCAGCACTTCGGCGATGCGGTCTTTTTGTTCGCCATTCAGGCGAGCGCGCAAACTGGCCCATACCGACTTGTCGGTTTTCTGCGCCAGTTCCAGGTTTTCAAACACGCTCAGGGCTTCGAATACCGTCGGTTTCTGGAACTTGCGACCGATGCCGGCCTGGGCAATCTGCACTTCGCTCATTTGCCTCAGGTCCAGGGTTTCGCCGAACCAGGCCTTGCCGTGGCTTGGGCGAGTCTTGCCGGTGATCACGTCCATCAGCGTGGTCTTGCCAGCGCCATTGGGGCCGATGATGCAGCGCAATTCGCCGACGCCGATGTACAGGTTCAAATTGTTCAGCGCACGGAAACCGTCGAAGCTGACGCTGATGTCTTCCAGGGTCAGGATCGTGCCGTGACGGGTATTCAGGCCGGGGCCTGCGCGCAGGCCGAGACCGAGGGCATCGCGGCTGGTGCCAGCATCGCGGTTGGGTTCCAGCGGTGGAAAGAATGCCGGTTCGAGCATGAATTCAGCCGTTGCCGTAACTCTCATTGTTCACCTCTTTTCTTCAGCAAACCAATCACGCCTTTGGGCAGGTACAGGGTCACGACAATGAACAGCGCGCCGAGGAAGAACAGCCAGTACTCGGGAAACGCCACGGTGAACCAGCTCTTCATGCCGTTGACCACGCCAGCGCCGAGCAATGGGCCGATCAAGGTGCCGCGCCCGCCCAGGGCAACCCACACCGCGGCCTCGATCGAGTTGGTCGGCGACATTTCGCTGGGGTTGATGATGCCGACTTGTGGCACGTATAACGCGCCTGCCAGACCGCACAACACTGCACTCAACACCCAGACGAACAACTTGAAGCCGCGAGGGTCATAGCCGCAGAACATCAGACGGTTTTCCGCATCGCGCAGGGCGGTGAGTACCCGGCCGAACTTGCTTTGCGCCAGACGCCAGCCGATGAACAGGCTCGCCACCAGCAGCAGCACTGTGGCAAGAAACAGCACGGCGCGGGTGCCAGGTTCGGTAATGCCGAAGCCGAGAATCGTGCGGAAATTGGTGAAACCGTTATTGCCGCCGAAGCCGGTTTCGTTGCGGAAAAACAGGAGCATGCCGGCGAAGGTCAGCGCCTGAGTCATGATCGAGAAATACACGCCCTTGATCCGCGAACGGAAGGCGAAGAAACCGAACACCAGTGCCAGCAATCCCGGCGCCAATACCACCAGACACAGGGTCCAGAGAAAGCTGCTGGTGCCGATCCAGAACCACGGCAGTTCGGTCCACGACAGGAATGTCATGAACGCCGGCAAGCCATCCCCCGAGGCTTGGCGCATCAGGTACATGCCCATTGCATAACCGCCGAGGGCGAAGAACAGACCGTGACCGAGGGACAGCAATCCGGCGTACCCCCAGACCAGATCCAGCGCCAGGGCGACGATGGCGTAGCAAAGGATCTTGCCCACCAGAGTCAGGGTATAAGCCGAGACGTGCAGCGCGCTGTCCGGTGATAACAGGGACAGCAGCGGCAACGCCAACAGCAATACGAGGATCACCGCACCGACGGCAATCGAGACTTTAGGTCCGGCTTTTTGTGTCGCGGTAACGAGCAGGGGCTGGTTCATCAGTCGATCACCCGTCCTTTCAATGCGAAGAGGCCTTGCGGACGTTTCTGGATGAACAGAATGATCAGCGCGAGGATGAGGATCTTGCCGAGCACGGCACCGATCTGCGGTTCGAGAATCTTGTTGGCAATCCCGAGACCGAACGCTGCGAACACGCTACCGGCCAATTGGCCGACGCCGCCGAGCACCACCACCAGGAACGAGTCGATGATGTAGCTCTGGCCGAGGTCCGGGCCGACGTTGCCGATCTGGCTCAGCGCCACACCGCCGAGGCCGGCGATGCCCGAGCCGAGGCCGAAGGCGAGCATGTCCACGCGTCCGGTGGGCACGCCGCAGCAGGCCGCCATGTTGCGGTTCTGCGTGACAGCGCGCACGTTCAGGCCCAGGCGTGTCTTGTTCAACAGAAGCCAGGTCAGCACCACCACGGACAAGGCGAAGGCGATGATGACGATGCGGTTGTACGGCAACACCAGGTTCGGCAGCACCTGAATCCCACCCGACAACCACGCAGGGTTGGCCACTTCGACGTTTTGCGCACCGAACACCAGACGCACCAGTTGAATCAGCATCAGGCTGATGCCCCAGGTGGCGAGCAGGGTTTCCAGCGGCCGGCCGTAGAGATGGCGGATCACCGTGCGCTCCAGCGCCATGCCGATGGCGGCGGTGACGAAAAACGCGACCGGCAACGCGATCAGTGGATAGAACTCGATGGCCTGCGGTGCGTAGCGCTGGAACATCAACTGCACCACATACGTCGAGTAGGCGCCGAGCATCAGCATCTCGCCGTGGGCCATGTTGATCACGCCGAGCAGGCCGAAGGTGATCGCCAGTCCCAATGCCGCGAGCAGCAAAATCGAACCCAGTGACATACCACTGAAGGCCTGACCCAAGAGTTCGCCGATCAGCAGTTTGCGTTTGACTTGAGCGAGGCTGGTTTCGGCGGCGGTATGCACGGTGGCATCGGTTTCGACACCGGGCTCGAGCAAGCCTTCGAGACGGGTGCGGGCCAACGGGTCGCCGGTTTCACCGAGCAAGCGCACGGCGGCGAGGCGCACGGCGGGATCGCTGTCGACCAATTGCAGATTGGCCAGGGCAAGGCTCAGGGCGCTGTGAACGCCTTCGTCCTGTTCGCCCGCCAGTTGCTGGTCGAGGAATTTCAGTTGCGCCGGTTTCGCGCTTTTCTGCAATAGCTGCGCGGCGGCCAAACGGACTTTTGCGTCGGCGGCGAGCAACTGGTGACTGGCCAGAGCAGTATCGATCAGACCCCGCAGACGGTTATTCAGGCGCAAGGTTTTTGGTTGGCCGTTGACGGTCAATTCGCCTTGTTGCAGGGCGTTGATCAGTTCGATGCGAGCGGGATCGGGCTGCGCGGCCCAGGTTTCCAGCAGCTTGGCTTGCTGCACCGGATTGGCAGCGACGAAGTCTTCGGCGTCGCCGGCATGAGCGGCCATCGGCAACAAGAGTGCGATGGCGAGGATGAAGCGATAAAAGGCAGTGGGCATGTCGAACGTCCTGGTCATGCACGGACCCTGTAGGAGCTGGCTTGCCAGCGATGGCATCACCTCGGAGCATCAAATACGACCGAGTCGTCTGCATCGCTGGCAAGCCAGTTCCTACAGGTGTTGTGTCAGACCCGAGCTCCAAGCTCGGGCCCGGCATCCAGTGGCTTTAGTTGCTCTTCATCGCATAGTCCGGCTTCTTGTCGTTGCCCTGAATGAACGGGCTCCACGGTTGAGCGCGGATCGGCCCTTCGGTCTGCCATACGACGTTGAACTGACCGTCGGCCTGGATCTCGCCGATCATCACGGGCTTGTGCAGGTGGTGGTTGGTCTTGTCCATGGTCAGGGTGTAGCCGGACGGCGCGGCAAAGGTCTGGCCGGCGAGGGCTTCGCGGACTTTGTCGACATCGGTCGATTTCGCTTTTTCCGCCGCTTGCGCCCACATGTGGATGCCGACGTAGGTGGCTTCCATAGGGTCATTCGTTACCGCTTTGTCGGCGCCCGGCAGGTTGTGTTTCTTGGCGTAGGCTTTCCAGTCGGCGACGAACTTCTTGTTCGCCGGGTTCTCAACCGACTCGAAGTAGTTCCACGCCGCCAGGTTACCCACCAGCGGTTTGGTGTCGATGCCGCGCAGTTCTTCTTCACCCACCGAGAACGCCACGACCGGAACGTCGGTGGCTTTCAGGCCCTGATTGGCCAGTTCTTTATAGAACGGCACGTTGGAGTCGCCATTGACGGTCGAGATGACGGCAGTTTTGCCACCGGCCGAAAATTTCTTGATGTTGGCGACGATGGTTTGATAGTCGCTGTGGCCGAACGGGGTGTACACCTCTTCGATGTCCTTGTCGGCCACACCCTTGGAATGCAGGAACGAACGCAGGATCTTGTTGGTGGTGCGCGGGTAGACGTAGTCGGTGCCGAGCAGGAAGTAGCGCTTGGCGCTGCCACCTTCTTCGCTCATCAGGTATTCAACGGCAGGGATCGCCTGCTGGTTCGGCGCGGCGCCGGTGTAGAACACGTTCGGCGACATCTCTTCGCCTTCGTATTGCACCGGGTAAAACAGCAGGCCGTTGAGTTCCTCAAACACCGGCAATACCGATTTGCGCGATACGGAGGTCCAGCAGCCAAACACCACGGCGACCTTGTCCTGGGTCAGCAGTTGGCGACCCTTCTCGGCGAACAGGGGCCAGTTCGACGCCGGGTCCACCACCACCGGTTCCAGCATCTTGCCGTTCACGCCGCCCTTGGCGTTGATCTCGTCAATGGTCATCAGCGCCATGTCCTTGAGCGACGTCTCGGAGATCGCCATGGTCCCGGACAGGGAATGCAGAATGCCGACCTTGATGGTCTCTGCGGCCTGGACGGTCCAGGTCATACCCATCGCGGCAATGGATGCCGTGAGTGTGAAAGCCTTGATCAAGCTGCGACGCTTCATTGTGCGATCTCCATGAACTTATGAATTTTCTGGGTGGCAGATGCGGACTACTGAAGGGTCTATAGCAAGGGCTGTGCCCGGTCGGGCAAAGGCAGGGAAATGTCGTTCTAGAGCGGTTGCGAAGTTTGGCAGCGCACCAACAAGGATCGAGTCTGGCGCGTTGGTGCGAAGCGTTGCGCCGAATTGGGGCAGGTAGCATCGATGAATTGTGGGGCTTACTCGCGAATGCAGTGTTGCAGTTGCGATTTAAGTTGTCTGACACACCCTCTTCGCGAGCAAGCCCGCTCCCACAAGGTCAGCGGCGCAACAACTCAGCTTTTAATGCAGGTCTCAAAACCATGTCCGCCTCCTTCGTACTCAGGGCCGTAGTAGTACTTGGTGAATGAAGTTTTCCCTTCAGGGGTTTTAGCAATTTTCCCGAGCCCGACGCCGTAATCCTTGAGCGACGGATCCGTATGGGCAAAGTAAATCGCCAGGGAGCTCAAATTGGCGGCAGCAAACCCGTTATATCTGGAGTTGTCGGGCAGCGTCAGCGTTAAACTGTAGGCACCGTGTTCGCCGGTACTCTGTCCGGCATTGAGCTTCATCTCGACAACACCTTCAAACGGACCGATATGGCTGTCCATTCCGGTACATTGATACCGACCGCTGTAGTCAGCGCCAGTAAAGGGCGGCTGCACTGCCCAAGCGGGTACTGAAACAATCGCAACGGATGCGATGAACTTTTTGAACATGTTTGCCTCTTTCCGCTCTTGTAAGAGTTGTGGCGATTAAGTTGTAGGAATAATCGTCATTGAAGTGTGCGAGCGTTGTACGTTTTAACTCGCGAGTGCGGAGTATGAATATGATGGTGAACTTGTTAAGCGCTAACTCAATACGAGATTTTTCCGGGCGTAAATGCAGTTCTGAAGTTTGTTTAATCAAAGTGGCGTTAACGACGGCGCATCAGGCCGATGAAGAACAGCCCGCCAATCGCCGCAGTGGCAACGCCGATGGGCAAGTCTTCGGGGGCGATCAGTGTCCGGGCGGGGACATCGACCCAGACGAGAAACACGCTGCCGATCAACACGCACACCGGCAGCAATCTTCGGTGTTCAGCCCCGACCAGGCGCCGCGCGATGTGCGGTACCATCAGCCCGACAAAACCGATGGAGCCGCTGATTGACACCAGCACCCCGGTCATCAATGACGCAATCACAAACACTCGCAGGCGCACGCTGCGTGCATTCAGGCCCAGGGTCACCGCAGTCTGTTCGCCGCTCATCAGCGCATTCAGTGGTCGTGCCATACCCAGCAGCAAAATGAGCCCGAGCAACACACTGACTGCCGGCACGGCGAGCAATTCCCAACGTGCCAATCCGAGCCCGCCAAGCATCCAGAACATCACTGCCGAACTGGCTCGATGGTCGCCCATGAACAGCAGCAAATTGGCAATCGCCATCATCACGAACGACACAGCCACGCCGCACAGCAGCAAGCGGTCACTGTCCAGGCGACCATGACGACTGGCGATCATCAGCACCACCAGCATGCTCAACAATGCACCGATGAATGCCGCGATCGGCAAGGTCAGCAGGCCAACGATTTCACCGACATGCAGCACCGCGCCGATCAATGCCAGGCCGGCACCCACCATTGATGCTCAGCGGCTGCAGGCTCTGCGGCGTGAGATCGCCACCCACGCGCATGCCGTAATCCCAACCGGCGAAGAAGAAATCGACGTTGGCATTGAGCAGGGTTTCCACCGACGGATACTTGGCCGCCAGCTCCGGCAATCCTTCGAGAATGCTCTGCATCTCGGGCGTCACGGCCTTCCAGCCACTGATGCCGCTGTAACCGGCCATCTGTGGTTTGAGGCCGAGGGCGAGCATCATCTGGGTCATGTTGATGTCGTGGCTGAGCGCGTGTTTGGGTGCCTGCTCGAAGGTCACTTCACGGTTGCAACTCTGAATCGTCAACGGGTAGTGCGTGGCCTCGGCAAACACCTGGGTGCTACCCAGCAGCAGGGTTAGGGAAAGAATGGAGCGCAGCAGCTTCATGGTTGGGTTATCCAGGTGATTCGTGGGTAGCCGTGCAGTGGATGTTCATCGATCAGCGCCTGGACGCCGAACACATCGCGCAACAGCGCAACGGTCAGGACTTCCTTCGGAGTACCGCTGGCAACGATACGACCATGGTTGATCACATACAGCCGATCGCAAAAGGCAGCGGCCAGATTGAGATCGTGGATGCTTGCCAGGGTGCCGATCTTCAGGCGCTTGACCAACTTCAAAAGCTCCAGCTGATAACGCGGGTCGAGGTGATTGGTCGGCTCATCGAGGATCAACAGTTGCGGTTGCTGGGCCAGGGCGCGGGCAAGGATCACACGCTGTTTTTCGCCACCGGAGAGGGTGGTGAACGCGTGATCCTCGAAGCCCTTGAGACCGACCGATTCCAGGGCCTGGCTCGCGAGGATTCGATCCTCGACAGTGTCGCCATCGAACAGGCCTTTGTGCGGCATACGCCCCATGGCGACCACTTCCTCGACGGTCAGGCCGAAGGCCTCGGGGAATTCCTGCAACACCACGGCGATGCGTTGCGCACACCAGCGCGACGATTGTTTCCAGACATTGTGATGATCGAGTCTGACCTCCCCGCTTTTCGGTTTACTGAAGCGCCAGGCACAGCGCAACAGGCTGGTCTTGCCGCTGCCATTGGGGCCGATTAGCCCGACGAACTCACCGGCAGTCACGTGTAGCGAGGCGTCACGCAGCTGGAATTGGTGGTGGCAATGGCCGTGTCCCAGGGGTGTCCAGGCGAGGTTCTTGAGGTGTAGCGAGGTCATGCAACTATTCTTGAGGTGAAGCCAATGGCCTCATCGCTGGCAAGCCAGCTCCTACGGGACTTGTGCACATTCTGTAGGAGCCGGCTTGCCAGCGATGAGGCCCGAAAAGAGACCCGCTATTGCCAGTGTGATGTGCGGGGGAAGTCTACATTGCTAGTTCCACCGCGCATCTCGCCTGTTTCAAGATGAAGATGAGGCCGATTCAGTTTGCCGGGTGAAACGCGACAGCAGCAGCCGATCGAGCAACCACACCACCACCAGCGAAGCGCCCACCAGCGGGAAGGCCACCGCCAACGCGAACATGATGACCATCGCGGTCTTCCATTTTGGCAGGTCGTGGCGCAGCGGCGGTACGCCCAACTTGCCTTGCGGGCGACGCTTCCACCAGATCACCACACCGCTGACGGCGCTGAGCAGGATCATCAGGCAGATGATCAGCACGATGATCTGGTTGACCACCCCGAACATCTTGCCTTCGTGCAGCATCACGCCGATTTCCGTGGCGCGGGCAACCGTGCCGTATTGCTCGTAACGCACATCGGCGAGTACGTCGCCGGTGTACTGATCGACGTGCAGTGTGGCGTCGTTGCGTGGATCGTCGGCGAACACGGCGATGGTGAAGACACCGGTGGCGGTGGTCGGGAAGGTGATGCTGTAACCGGGTTCGACCTTGCGTTGCACGGCGATGTTCTGCACGTCTTGCAGGCTGATGGTCGGCGCGGCCGGGCCGGCCTGCGCACCACCGTGGGCCATGTGTTCGGCATGGTCACCGGACATCGGCATCGGGGTGTTTTCCATGGCCCATGGGACGGTCTGGCGGGTTGCACTGTTGAGACTGCGGGCCTCGACGTCGGATTTCGGCACGTCATCCCACATCGCTGCCGGAAAGACGTTCCACACCGCTGCGTATTGCTGGCCCCAGAACCCTGTCCAGGTCATGCCGCTGAGCAGCATCACCAGCAGCAGGGAGGCACCCCAGAATCCGGTGACGGCGTGCAGGTCTCGCCACAGGACGCGGCCGCGACTGCTCAAACGTGGCCACAATATGCCCGCCGCTTGACCGCGCGGCCACCACAGAAACACCCCGGAGACCACCAGCACCACGCCCCAGCCAGCGGCCAGTTCGATCAGCCGGTCACCGACGGTACCGATCATCAACTCGCCATGGATCGCCCGGGCGATGGCTTGCAGGTTTTTCTTGGCATCTTGCTCGCCGAGGATGTCGCCGTGGTACGGATCGACGAACACATTCAGCTCGTTGCCGCCATTGAGCACGACAAACTGTGCGCTGCGTTCGGCGCTGACCGGGGGCAGGTATTGCTTGATGGTTGCCTGTGGGTAGGCGTCCTTCACACGCTTGAGCAGATCGTCGGCCGGCACGCTGTGATGGCCGGCCGGAACATTGAGCAGGCTGCTGTACATCAATGAATCAAGCTGCGGCTTGAACAGGTAGAGGGTGCCGGTCAGGGCCAGCATCACCATGAAAGGCGCAACGAACAATCCGGCATAAAAATGCCAGCGCCAGGCCAGGTTGTAGAAATTCACTTTGGGCTGTTTCATCACGTGTGCTCCGCGTGGCTGGATCTTTTAGTTGTTTGTTTTGCGGTTGCTGCGTAACCGATCGCGAGCAAGCTCGCTCCTACAAAGGAGCGGCTTGCCTGCGCTGTTGTCAGAAACTCATATCCACCTTGGTCCAGAGCGTTCGCCCCGGTTCCTTGATGGCTTGCGGGTCATTGGCGGGGTAGCCAAAACCGGCATTGCCGGCCAGGTTCAAGTGTTCGGCGTAAGCCTTGCCGAACAGGTTGTCGACACCGCTGCTGACCTTCCAGTTTTTGTTGATCCGATAGGCACCGTTGAGAGAAAAAACGCCGAAACCTGGCGTCTTGTCGAAGTCCTTGCCGACCACGTTGCCCTTGTTCTGGTCGATACGGTTTTGCGCGGCGACTACTCTCCACAAAGCGCCGGCGCTCCAGTTTTCTTCGCTATACGTCAGGCCGAAACGCGCATCCAGCGGCGGCATTTGCGGCAATGCATTGCCATCGCTGCTGTTCTTGCCCCAGGCGTAGGCCAGGGTCGCGTCGGCTTTCCAGTTTTCGCTGAGCTTGTAGGCTGCGCCCAGTTCGCCGCCCATGATTCGCGCGTCGATGTTTTCGGCTTGCGAGGTTGTGCCCATCATGGTCGGGGTGTAGTTGAACAGGATGTAGTCGCGCACCTGGCCGACATACGCCGAGGCCCAGGCTTCGAGGTCTTCGGTTTGGTATTGCAGGCCGAAGTCGAGCTGAGTGGTTTTTTCCGGCTTGATCGAATCGAACGCGTTCACTGATCCGGCGGGGCCGGAGTTGGGCGAAAACAGCTCCCAGTAATCCGGGAAACGCTGGGTGTGACCGAGGCCCGCGTACAGCGTGGTCGGGCTGTCGGCCAGATCGTGTTCGTAGCGGATGAAACCGCTGGGCAGGGTATCGGCGCGGGTGTCGTCGGCGGTCGGGTTCGGGCGGGTCATCATGCCCGAGCCGATGGTTTGCCGCAAATCCCTGGCCGAGGCACGGTCCAGGCGTGCACCGCTGATCAAGCGATCACGGTCGGCGGCGTACCAGGTCAGCTCACCGAACACCCCGTAATTATGGAAGTCGGCGTCCTTGGTGTACGGCAGGTCCTTGTAGGTATCGATGCCCATGGCGCTGCGTTGGCGATGCTCGTTGGTTTGTGCGTCGATGCCGCTGATCAACTGCACATCGGCCCAACGCCATGTCGCTTTGACCCGCGCACCGAGGGTGCGGCGGTCGACGTTGGACGCCATGGGACCGGCCATCATCCCGGTACCGGACGGCGTGCGCAGGGTGTAGTTGTCCATCACGTGATCGGCGTAGTTGTAGTAGACCTGCGCTTCGATCTTGTCCAGCACATCGCCGATGTTGGACTGTTCGAAACGCAGGCCAAGGCTCTCGCGCAGGAACTGCGAACCGTCCATGCCGCGTCCGGCGTAACGGGCTTCGCCATCGCCCTTGCCGGCAGTCAGCTCCAGCAAGGTGTCGGCGTTCGGGGTCCAGCCGACGGCGACGTCGCCGTTCCATTTGTCGTAGCGTGACGCCACGGTGTCGTTGTTGCCGTCCTTGTAATCGTCGGCCTGTGCGGTGTTGCCGATGACGCGCACATAACCCAATGGCCCGCCGGCAGCGGCGTCCACCACTTTGTCGAAACGGCCGTTGGAGCCGGCCAACACGCTGGCGTTTACCCGTGTGCCGAGTTCACCAAAGCTTTCTGGCTCGCGGTCGAAGAGGATCGTACCGGCCGAAGCCCCTGGACCCCAGAGCACGGTTTGCGGGCCCTTGATCACGGTCAGTTTGTCGTAGGTTTCCGGTGAGATGTACGAAGTCGGCGCATCCATGCGGCCCGGGCAGGCGCCCAGCATCATGCCGCCGTTGGTGAGGATGTTCAGTCGCGAACCGAACATGCCGCGCAAGACCGGGTCGCCATTGGTGCCACCGTTGCGTACTTGGGCGAAGCCTGGAATGGTCTTCAGATAGTCGGAGCCGTCACTGGCCGGCACCGGTTGGCGTGGATCCCTGGGGTTGGTGACGATGGTCAACGGTGAACTTGGGGCAATGGCGGTGATGACGGTCGGGCTCAGTTCTTCACTGTGACCGGTGTGTTCATCGGCCAGCGCGGAAGGCGCGAGCAAGGCACCGCACAGGAGCGCGGTGGCGTGCCTGAAGCGAATGCTGGACTCGCTCAGGGCATTAGAGGCTTGGGCAGTGCTCAAGCGCGGGGCAGCGGAAAACCTGGACATGACAATTTCCATCGAACAGTCGTAAACGACACGGCCGACAACCTGATGCTGTCTGCGCAACCGTGTGAAATCGGAGGTGGGTGTTTACGCGACGACAGGCGGGGCGCGGGTGCGGGCGCCGGGGAAGAAGGTTTGCCGGGCATGACCCAGGCGTGGGGAAGGGGTCGTGAAGGTGTTGACGGTCGGGATGTCGAACGTTGCGAATGACCCGCCACCCGTCAGCGCCGGGCAATTGAACAGCAGGCTGCAATAACCGCACTTTTCCCACAGCGCATGGTGTCCGGCTTCTGGTGGGCAATGTTCGGCGGCAGGTTGCGCGCCGTGTCCGGCGTGCTCCATCGCCGGCATGTCCATGCTCATGTCCATCGACATTTCCATGGACATCGGGGCGTGCTGATCCATCGGCATCGACTGGGAAATCAGTGGACCGATGAAAATCATCAGCATGGCGAACAGGCTGATCCAGCTGCCGCGTGTCAGGCTCAATGACTGACCGCGTGACCTGGATGACCTGGCGCTAAGCGGGCGCATGGCGAATTCTGCTCAGACGCTTACTGGGCGTGCACGTGCTGTGCCGTAACCTCGGGCGCCTGTTTCTGCACCGCGACTTCGACGCTCACGTCGCCGGATTTCTCGAAGTGCAGTGTCATGGGAAAGCGCTTGCCGTCACTGAGCAGGCTGCGGTCTTTCAGGTTCACCAGCATCACGTGATAGGCCATGGGGGCGAAGGTGACGTTGCCGCCGGCTGGAATTTCCACGCTCGGTACCGGCTGCATCTTCATCAGGTCGTTTTTCATCACGTGTTCGTGCAATTGCGCTTCGCCGGCAATCGGCGAGTCGACGCTCAGCAGACGGTCCGCGGAGTTACCGCTGTTGTGGATGATGAAGTACGCCGCCACGGTCGGTGCATTGGGCGGCAACTCCTGCGACCAGGGATGGGCGATCTCCAGTGCACCGACCTTGTATTCGTGGGCATTGGCAAAGCAGGCAGGCAGCAGCAACGCAGCCAGAACGATGAGTTTGTTCAACATGGCAGTTCTCCAGAGCGATTCAAAAACGCAGATCAATTGCGAGCAGGAATCAGACCAGAGGGGGGGCGCGAGGATTGAGGCTCGGCCATTGCTGGCGCGGTGTCGGGGTGTTCAGCGATGGCGGCGGCTGGCTTCGATTGGACTCGAAGTGCGCGAAATACAGCTGTGGCTCGTGACCGGGAAGCGCGACCATGGGGGCGGAGCCAGAGCAGCACCAGCAATGCTGCATGCTGGAATGGTCGTCGTTTTGTGGCGCTTTCTGTTCGATATTCCCCAGTGAAATCGCCACCATCTTCGTACCGCTGGAAGAGCAGAAACTGCCCCACAACAATTGTTCGGCAGGCGACTTCGCCGACTGCGCCATCGCACCGGTCATCGGCATGGCGAGCATGTTGAACAGCACTGCGAAGCAGGCGATCCAGGCAATTGCGAGCCGTTGTCGGGACATGGGACAAATCCGGTGGGTGAGCGATCAGGCGCGGCTATTTAGCCTGATCAGGGCCGATAAGTAAAAAGACTGCGTGTGGTTTGGTGTCGCAGCGCCAAACAATCATAGCCTTCATGATAGTCGCGAATTCCAGAGTGCCAGTATCACTTTGGCTTTGCTCGTTCGCATCGATCACATCGATGCCTGCTCTGTCATTGCACGCAATATTTCGGCCACCGAGCCAAACTCACGCTCAACCCCCGGCAACACCGGCCGCTTCAATACAATCACCGGCACCCCACGCTCCCGCGCCACCTCAAGCTTCGGTTCAGTCGCGCTGCTGCCGCTGTTTTTGCTGATCAACACGTCGATGTTCCTGCGTTCGAACAGGGCACGTTCATCGTCGATCAAAAACGGCCCGCGCGCGCCGATCACTTCGCAACGTGTGTTGCCCGGGTAAACGTCCAGTGCGCGCAGGGTCCAGAATTGTTCCACAGGGATTTCGTCCAGATGCTGTAGCGGCTCGCGACCGAGGGTGAACAGGGGGCGGTGAAAGGGTTTCAGGGTTTCGATCAGTTCCGCCCAATCGCAGACTTCTCGCCAGTCGTCACCGGGCTGGGGTTGCCATGCCGGGCGCCGAAGGGCCCAAAGGGGAATGCCGCTCAGTCGGGCAGCTGTCGCGGCGTTCTGGCTGATCCGGGCGGCGTAAGGATGGGTAGCGTCGAGAAGCAGGTCGACGCCATTTTCGCGGATGAACTGCGCGAGGCCTTCGGCTCCACCAAAGCCACCGACGTGAACCTGGCACTGCAGATCCGTCGGCACCCGCCCTATGCCGGCGAGGCTGTAGATGTGCTGCGGCCCCAGTGTGCGGGCGATGGCCAAGGCTTCGGTCACACCTCCGAGCAGCAAGATTCGCTTCATTGAAAAGCTCCCGCATGTCCAACGATCCCGCCTTGACGGTCGATGGCAAACACCTCGACCTGAACCTGTGCAGGCACGACGCTGCGGGCGAAGTTCAGGGCGTGCCGACACACCTCATCACCGAGGGCGACCCCGGCGGCGCTAGCCATGGCCAAGGCTTGCTGACTGGTATTGGCCTCGCGAATGTCTTGCTGCAAAGCTGCATCGGCGCCGATTGCCGCCGCCCAGTCGGCCAGTTGCGGCAGGTCGATGCTGGAATGACGGCTGTGCAAATCCATATGCCCGGCCGCCAGTTTGCTGATCTTGCCGAAACCGCCGCAAAGGCTGAGTTTATCCACAGGCACTTTGCGCAGGTGCTTGAGCACGGCGCCGACAAAATCGCCCATTTCGATCAGGGCAATTTCCGGCAGGTTATAGATCCGGCGCATGGTGTCTTCGCTGGCGTTGCCGGTGCAAGCGGCGATGTGCAGGTAACCGTTGGTTTTGGCGACATCGATGCCTTGATGGATCGAGGCGATGTAGGCCGCACAGGAGAATGGCCGAACGATACCGCTGGTGCCGAGGATCGACAGGCCGCCGAGAATGCCCAGGCGCGGGTTCATGGTTTTCAACGCCAGTGCCTCGCCGTCCTCGACGTTGATCGTGACGTCAAAACCGCCGCCATAACTGAACTCGTCAGCCAGCCGCGACAAGTGATCGCCAATCATTTTGCGCGGCACCGGGTTGATCGCCGGTTCGCCGACCCCTAGCACCAGCCCCGGCCGGGTGACCGTACCGACGCCTCGCCCTGCGATGAAGCGAACGCCCGGTGTGGCACTCAGGCGAACTTCGCAGAAGAGCAGGGCGCCGTGTGTCACGTCCGGATCGTCGCCGGCGTCCTTGATGGTGCCCGCCTCAGCGCCGTGTTCGGTCAGGCGGCAGAACTCCAGGCGCATTTGCACCTGTTTGCCCTTGGGTAGAATGATTTCGACTGCGTCGGCGCACAGGCCGCCGAGCAACAAGCGAGCGGCTGCGAGGCTGGTGGCGGTGGCGCAACTGCCGGTGGTCAGGCCACTGCGCAGGGGCGCGGGTTGCTCTGCGGTTTCGTCACGCATCGAAAGGCTTCGTCACGTCCAACAGGGTAATCGGCAGGGCCTGACGCCAGGTGTCGAAGTCTCCCAGCGGTTGGGCCTGAGCGATATGGATGCGCGTCAGCTCGCCGCCGTGCTGTTCGCGCCAGTTCATCAGAGACATTTCACTTTGCAAGGTCACAGCATTGGCAATCAGGCGCCCACCGGGTTTAAGTGCGGTCCAGCATGTATCGAGCACGCCCTCACGGGTAACCCCGCCGCCGATGAAAATGGCGTCGGGCCGTTCCAGCCCGGTCAGCGCTTGCGGGGCGCTGCCTCGTACCAGTTGCAGACCAGGAACGCCAAGGGCATCGCGGTTATGTTCGATCAACGCTTGTCGGCCCGCATCCGCCTCGATGGCCAGTGCGCGGCAACTGGGGTGAGCGCGCATCCATTCGATGCCGATCGAGCCACAGCCGGCACCGACATCCCACAGCCGTTCACCGGGCATTGGGGCGAGGCGGGCGAGGGTGATGGCGCGGATATCGCGTTTGGTCAGTTGGCCGTCGTGTTTGAATGCCGAGTCCGGCAGGCCTGCCAGTCGTGACAGGCGCGGTGTGTTCGGTTCGGCGATGCAGTCGATGGCGATCAGGTTCAGGTCGGCGATCAGCGTATCGTGCCAGTCGCTGGCGACCCCTTCGATGCGGCGTTCGGCTTCGCCGCCCAGATGCTCCAGAACGGTCATGCGACTCGGACCAAATCCGCGCTCGCGCAGCAGGGTCGCGACAGCGGCGGGGGTTCTACCATCGTTGCTCAACACCAGCATGCGGACACCGCTGGCCCAGTAGGCATTTAGTGCCGGGATCGGACGGGCAACCGTTGAAAGCGTAACGACGTCCTGCAATGCCCAGCCCATCCGGGAGGCTGCCAGCGAGCATGAAGAGCTCGCGGGCAGGATCAGCATTTCACTGGCAGGCAGTTTTCGAGCGAGGCTGGCGCCAACGCCATAGAACATCGGATCGCCGCTGGCAAGAACACAGACAGGCTCTCCGCGTCTGGCCAGAACCGGCTCAATCGAAAACGGGCTGGGCCACAGTTGACGCTCGCCACGTATGCAGACCGGTAGCAAATCCAGTTGGCGTTGGCCGCCGATGATCCGTGATGCGCCCAGCAACGCATGCCTGGCATTTCTGCCCATGCCCTTGAAGCCGTCTTCACCGATGCCTACCACTGTCAGCCAGGGGGTCATGCTGTTCCTCATTTATCAAGCGACGCCTATTCCTCACAGCGCTCAGGCCTGTGCCTGTCTGCGCCGTTGCGCATGATAGCGCGGTGGCGGTTGCATTGGCCTGTCGGAAGTCGGTGAAGTCGTTTTGCGGGCCTCAGGCGTTGTTTCTGGTCTTTGCCAAGTCGAATCTTTTCATGCTGATGCTGAGAAGCTTTTTCTCGATGAGTGCTCTTCGGGTGTCGAGTTTACGTCTGTCGAGTTTCAGGTAGGCGCATTGCTGAATAATGTGGGTCGTGTGTCCCGCCCAATTCCAGAACAGAAAACTGCTCTTTTTCGTGTTAGCCACCAGTTCCAGGTTAAAAACGCCAATTTCCAGAAAGCCCTTTGCGTCGTAACGGGTCGGAATGACCTGAAAGCGCTCCCCCTGCAAGCTTTCAGTGTCCAGGGAATAGTTCGCCGCTTTGTTGGGTTTCAAGGCGTCGAGCGTGTCGATCATGGCATTTCCCTGGCGGCGATCGGGCATGGCCTGAGCGCTTTGCACCAGGAGGTCGGCAACGCTTTTCGAGACATCGTATTGTGTGCGGGTGAAGATGGCATCATTGAAGACGGACCAGCCTAGAAAATCCAGTGTATTGACGTACTCGTTGAGCCACACTGCCGAGTTGGCAAAACGGCTGCTGAGCCTATCGGCAGAGCACGTGGCGATTTGGGTGCATTGGGTCAAATCGTCAAAGTCCTGCAGTGAGAGTTCACCTATGCATGAAACCAGGTTGTGTCCGGTCGTGGTGCCCGCAGGCAGTTGAATATCCATATGAAGCTCCATGTTTTCACAGTGGGTTGGTGAGGGTTGTGAAGCCTTCGGACCGTACAAGAGCGGTTGATGAGTTGAAATCAACGTTGTTTGAATAAATGAGTCTTGCGCTTCGTTTAGAAGGGCATGCCTGTTTGATGTCCATCCACCTGAACACTCAATCATCGACCAGCCGCTCACGCGTTTCGTCGTCAACCCATTTGAGCTTTTCATCCCGCCGAGCAAAGCAGGCATAATGCCGACCTTCGTCCCGCAACCGGCCATCCCGTGAATTCAGGTCAGACTTCCAGTCCTATACGCCCTTCGGCCTGTCCCGGGTTGTTGCGTGTCGTCCAGGCGTTGGACGGTGGCATTTGCCGGATCAAACTTGACGGCGGCGCTATCCGCGCGGATCAAGCCCTTGCCGTGGCCGATGCGGCGCAGCGATACGCCGGCGGCGTGATCGAGGTGACGAATCGGGCCAACCTGCAAGTTCGCGGCATTGGTCCTGATGCACGGGCATTGATCGATACACTGCTGGCCGCCGGGCTGGGACCCACCACTGTCGCCGGCGACGATGTGCGCAATCTGATGCTCAGTCCTACCGCCGGCCTTGATCGGCATCTGCTGATCGACACTCGCCCTCTGGCCCGGCAAATTCTCGACACTTTGCAAACCCATCCGCGCTTTCACGAGCTATCGGCCAAGTTCGCCGTGCAACTCGATGGCGGCGAAGGCCTGGCGATGCTCGAACATCCCCATGATCTTTGGTTAAGCGCGGTTGAGCGCAATGGCGAGCAGTTGCTGGCGTTTGGTCTGGGCGGGTGTCCGACGCAAGCGCCTGTCGCGGCGGTACGGGTGCGGGATGGACACCGCCTGGTGGTGACGGTGCTGGAATTGTTTCTTGAACTCGCCCGGCCGGAGCAGACCCGGATGCGCCATTTGCTGGCCGAGCATCCGCTTCACTTGCTGTTGGAAAGACTGGCCGGGCATGTATCACTGTCCCCCATCGAGAACTGGGAGCGCACGCCCAATCTCTGCGGGATGCACATCGGCATTTATCCACAGCGCGAGGAAGGCCTTGTGTACGTTGGTGCCATGCCACCGCTGGGGCGGTTGAATCCAGCAATGCTCAAGGGCGCGGCGATGCTGGCCGAGGCGTTCGGCGACGCGAGCCTGCGCATGACACCCTGGCAAAGCGTGTTGCTGCCCAACATCAGCCAAGCAGACGCCAGCGCTGTCAGTCAGCAGTTACGCGCCCTGGGGTATCTGACCGACGCTACCCAATCCCTGTCCCATCTCGTGGCGTGCACCGGCTCGACCGGTTGTGCCAAAGGGCTGGCGGATACCAAGTGTGATGCACGGCAACTGGCCGTACTTTTGGGTGATCAATCTGTACCGGTGCAGGTTCACTTGTCAGGCTGTGCGCGCTCCTGCGCTTGCGCACACAGTGCCCCTGTCACATTGCTGGCTGTCGCACCCGATCACTACGATCTCTATTTTCGCAATGCAGCGCTGCCGGGTTTCGGCGCGCTGCACGCACGCAACCTTACTATTGAAGCGGTCGCGTCCCTGCTCGACGCCCGCTCACGGAGCCCCCTTGATGCTTGATTACATCCGCGACGGTCAGGAGATCTATCGCAATTCTTTCGCGATCATCCGCGACGAAGCCAACCTCGACCGAATCCCGGCTGATCTGGAGAAGCTCGCGGTCCGTGTGATCCACGCCTGCGGCATGGTCGAGGCCATCGACGGTCTGCAGTTTTCCGACGGCGCGGGCAAGGCCGGGCGCGATGCGCTGGCTGCCGGAGCGCCGATCCTGTGTGATGCGCGGATGGTGTCCGAAGGTATTACCCGGGCACGTTTGCCGGCGAACAATCCGGTCATCTGCACCCTGCGTGATGAGAGCGTCCCGCAGTTGGCCCGCGAGTTGGGTAACACCCGCTCCGCCGCCGCCCTGGAGCTGTGGCGCCCGCATCTGAAGGACAGTGTGGTGGTAATCGGCAACGCGCCCACTGCGCTGTTTTATCTGTTGGAAATGCTCGATGCCGGCGCTCCGAAACCGGCACTGATCCTCGGTTTTCCGGTGGGTTTTGTCGGTGCGGCCGAGTCCAAGGCAGCGTTGGCGGCAGACAGCCGTGGCGTGCCGTTCGTCATCATGCAAGGTCGCCTGGGCGGTAGCGCCATGGCCGCCGCCGCCGTCAATGCCCTCGCCACGGAGATCGAATGATGCAGCAACCTGGACGGTTGATCGGCCTCGGCGTGGGCCCTGGTGATCCGGAACTGATTACGGTCAAGGCTCTGCGTTTGCTGCGAGAGTCGCCGGTGGTGGCGTACTTCGTGGCCAAGGGTAAGAAGGGCAACGCGTTCGGCATCATCGAGGCGCATCTTCAAGAGGCGCAGAATCTGCTGCCACTGGTGTATCCGGTGACCACCGAAGTGCTGCCGGCACCGTTGTCCTATGAGCAAGTCATCAGCGATTTCTACGATGAGGCCGCCCAGGCGGTGGCCGCGCATCTGGACGCCGGTCGCGATGTCGCGGTGATTTGCGAGGGCGATCCGTTCTTCTACGGCTCCTACATGTACCTGCATGACCGACTGGCCGAGCGTTACCAGGCCGAAGTTGTGCCGGGTGTGTGTTCGATGCTGGGGGGGGCGTCGGTGCTCGGCGCGCCGCTGGTGTATCGCAATCAGAGCCTGTCGGTGCTGTCCGGTGTGCTGCCGCCCGACGAGCTCAAACGTCGACTGGCCGATGCCGATGCGGCGGTGATCATGAAGCTGGGGCGCAACTTTCCCAAGGTTCGTCAGGTGCTGGAAGAACTCGGTCTGGCCGAGCGTGCGTTGTACGTCGAGCGCGCGACCATGGCTAATCAGAAGATCGTACCGCTGGATCAGGTCGAGCCGATGTCTTCGCCTTACTTCTCGTTGATCATCGTTCCCGGTGAAAGGTGGCAAGGCTGATGATTCCTTCAGTTCCGGCGATTGTCATTCTCGGCAACGGCAGTCTCGCCACCGCGCGCAGTATTCAACAGGTGTATCCCGACGCCCTGATTCACGGCCTGTCCGGACGGGTGGACGGTGCGGACCAAACCTATCGTGAATTCGGTTCGACTCTTCGTGAGTTTTATCAACAGGGCACGCCGATCATTGCCTTGTGCGCTGCCGGGATCGTGATTCGCACCCTGGCGCCGCTGTTGCTGGAAAAAGGTGCCGAGCCGCCGGTGCTGGCGGTGGCCGAAGATGGCAGTGCGGTGGTGCCATTGCTGGGAGGCCTCGGCGGCGTGAATGTAATGGCGCGGGAGATTGCAGCGGCACTTGAAGTCTGCGCGGCAATCACCACCAGCGGGGAGCTGCGTTTCGGCACGTGTTTGCTCAACCCACCCAATGGATATGCCCTGGGTGATCTGGAGCGGGGCAAGCGTTTTGTTTCCGATTTGCTGGCAGGCGAAACGGTGCGCATCGAAGGTTCGGCCCCCTGGCTGGCACAGGCGCAATTACCTGAGGATGCACAAGCGCGGTTGACGGTGCATGTCAGCCATGTTGAACGTAGCCCGGCGAAAGACGAACTGTTGATCTATCCACGCAACGTCGTGGTCGCTGTGAGTCCGGGAATGGCGGATGTGCCGACAGCCGTTCGCGCAGCTTTGCATCAAGCCGCAATCGCGCAACAGTCACTGGTCTGTCTGCTGGCTTGCGAGACTGAAATGGCCAGCCCGGCGCTGCGTGAAGCGGCGATTGAACTGGATGTGCCGTTGCGGTTCGCCAAGCCTGAGGCATTAAGAGGTGATGGACTGCGCCGTGCCGTTGGCCAGTCAATCTCCGTCCTGCTTGACGGCGCCATTGCCATTGCAATCGCTGAACAGCCTTTGGACTCGTCGCATGTCGGCCGTCCTCGTGGACGCCTTGCCGTGATTGGTCTGGGCCCTGGCGATGCTCAATTGATGGCGCCGGCGGTGAAGGCTGAACTGGCCCGCGCCGATGACGTGCTGGGTTATGAAACCTATGTGCGCATGGCGGGGCCTTTCCGCGCCGAGCAGGTGTTGCATTGCACGGATAATCGCGAAGAAATGCAGCGCGCCCGGCACGCTTTTGAACTGGCAGCCAAAGGGCGTTCAGTGGTGGTGGTGTCGTCTGGCGACCCGGGTGTTTTCGCAATGGCTGCGGCCGTGCTGGAAGCGCTTCACGAGTCCGCCGATGCAGCATGGCATCGCGTTGATCTGGAAATCCTGCCTGGCATCTCTGCTTCGCTGGCGACTGCCGCCCAGGCGGGTGCACCACTGGGCCATGACTTCTGTGTATTGTCGCTGTCGGACAACCTCAAACCCTGGTCGATTATCGAGACCCGCCTGGATCTGGCGTCACAGGCCGATCTGGCCTTGGCTTTCTACAATCCAATTTCCCGAGCACGCCCTTGGCAACTGGGTCGGGCACTGGAAATCGTCGCCCAGCACCGCACTCCCCAAACTCCGGTGGTGTTAGGTCGTGACATCGGTCGTCCGGGGCAGACCTTGAAGGTTACGACACTGGGCCAGTTGAGTCCCGATCAGGTGGATATGCGGACGATGGTACTCATCGGTTCGTCGACAACTCGCGTGATTCCACGTGCTGACGCTGGCGTCTGGGTTTACACGCCACGAAGCTATGGCGATAAGCTTTTGCCTGTCGAGTAATAACTCTTTCTGTTACCGGTCGAATAAACCGGGCCGCCTTGGTTGTTTGCTCAAGGCGGTTGTAAGGGTGATTGTCAATTAAGTGCAGCTTACACATGTTGTATTTAGTTGAAGTTGTTAGTTTGAATTTCCCGGGTTAAATTTCGACTGCTCTCGGATTGAGCATTTTTAATTAACTAAAGGGATGTTGGTCATGGAAGTTTTTGAAAGTTCTGTCAGTGTTGAACAAAGTATTGAGTTTATAAAGCAACGTACGCAAGCGCGCCAAACTACCTCGCCGGGCAAACGGTTCCGAAGGTCTGCAGCCACGGATCTAGACGCCATGCCGACCAAAAATCTGGACGCCCTGGTGCTGGGTAACAGCCTCGTCGGTTACGGTGACAAGATCACGGCCGAGAATATGGCCATTATTGAAAACCTGATCACCATGTCCAAGATGGAGGCCAGTTACGCGGTCCCCGGTGGCAAAGATCCGAAAGCCTGGTTCCGCGAATTTCACCAGTGTATGAAAGCGCTCGGGTGTTTTGTGCCAGATGAAGGCTACACAAAATACGGTTCAGCCTCTCTGAACCTCACGTTGGACAATATCATTGTTGATATTGTCCAGACGGCCGCTGATGCGGCGAAGGCTGCAATACCAGGGGCGTCGGTGCTCAGTGCGATTGCTGACTCGACATTGAGCGCGCTGAAGAAAGAGCCTGAGGCGCTAAACCTGTTGAATGTGGAATCTAAAAATATCGAAGGTGTTCGTTTATCTGCTATTCCCTGCGAGCAAATGGCCAACGGTATTATTTTGATCGCCGTTGCATCGGTTGATCATCGAGGAGGCGGTAACGATGGCGGTGTGTTGTTTGTCGACTGGAGAACTTCGACACTGGATATTTTTCAAGGCAGGTCATTTGTAACTTTCAATCCCGCTAAATACGCAGCTAACCAATCGCTAATTGAGGCGTATGTGGATGAGCATCGCAGGGAACTTTTGAAAAAGCGTTTCAGTCGGCGCAAGTAAGGTATACAGCCAGAGGCGATGCGTCTCTGGCCGTTCTGAGAAGGATCGATTTATGACGGACTCGGCCTATGTAGAGGCTGGCGGCTTTCTCTTGCCGCCTCTGTCGCTCCTTTCGCAAGCCCGAGTTGACACCTTGCTTTGGTGAGGGCGGCAGGCCAGGGGCCTCAAGACTGGCGAGCGCGATCGATGCGGCTTTTCAGGGCACCAGGTAACCCTTTACCCCGGTAAAGATGATCTGCGCTGCCAATGCACAGACAAACAACCCCATCAGCCGACTGACTATCTGCAATCCCTGGTCGCCGAGGATGCGTTCGATGCGGCCGGATAAAAACAGCACAACGCCAACCGTAAAACTGGCTAAAGCAATACTGACAATGGCCGTAAGCTTGTCGTCCCAGTGTGGCTGGCCTACGCCCATCACCAGCAAGGCACCGATGGTGCCAGGGCCAACCGTCAGCGGAATGGTCAGTGGGACGATCGTCACGTCCTGCTGCACGTTGTCGGTCTGCACTGCCGACTTGCCTTGCGCCATGCCCAGTGCGGAGATAAACAGCACGCTGCCGGCACCGATGCGGAACGCGTCCACGGTGATGCCGAAAACGCTGAAAATCACCCGCCCGAACAAGTACAGCAGCACGCTGGAGACCAGTGTGGCGAGGGCCACTTTCCAGGCCAGCCGACGCTGTTCCTTGCGCGAATAACCGCGGGTCAGGCTGATGAAGCAGGACAACACGAAGAACGGGCTGTAGAGCACCAGCATCTTCAGGTAAACACTGAACAACACATGGAGCATGGTGCAGGCTCACTGGCGGGGGAAGTCGAGGGGGAGTCTATCAGGCGTTGCAGGCTCTGTCGGCTCAGGACGTTTGGGCCGCCGCACGATTGTGCTGATCACGCTGGGCAACCCAGTGTTCGATCAATTCGCGCAGCTGCGAGAGCTCGACCGGTTTGGCCATGTGTCCATCCATGCCAGCCTGCCGCGCTCGTTCCTTGTGTTCCGCGAGAATGTGCGCAGTCAGCGCCACTACAGGTGTACGGGGCCGTTGATTACCCACCTCCCACGCGCGCAATTGCTGGGTGGCGGAGAAGCCGTCCAGGATTGGCATTTCACAGTCCATCAGCACCAGGTCGTAATGTTGGGTCTTCATCGCCTGCAAGGCTTCCTCGCCATTGCTGGCGGTGTCCGGTTGCAAGTTGAGCTTGCCCAGCATGCCTCGGATGACCTTGGTTGAAATGCTGTTGTCTTCGGCGACGAGAATACGGAAATCACTGGGAACCTTGACCGGCAGGGGGCCAGCGTTTTGCGGTTGCTGGGTGAGAACCAGGCCCTTGTTGCGCTGTGTCAATTCGTCGGCCAGGGTCGTTTTGAGCGTGTACCCGGCAACCGGTTTGGCGAGGATGCGTTTGATCCCGGAGTTGCGGGCAATGATCTTGCTGGGCGCATTGCTGATGCCGGTCAGCATGATCAACAGGATGTCGTGGTTCAGGCTTGGGTCTTCCTTGATCTTGGCGGCCAGTTGCATGCCAGTCATGCCGGGCATGTTCTGATCGAGCAGGACCACGTCGAAATAATCGCGCAGGTGTGCCTTGGTGCGTAGCAGCGCCAGCGCTTCCTTGCCGGACGGTGCAGCGCTGACGTTCAAGCCCCAGGCCGTGCACTGCTGCACCAACACCTTGCGACAGGTGTCGTTGTCATCTACCACCAGTACACGCGCACCCTGCAGCGGGCCGTCGAGGTCCGAGGTCGGATGCTCGAGACGATCCGGATCCAGTGGCAATGTCAGCCATAAAGTACTGCCCTGATTGGAGCCGCTCTTGATGCCGAACTCTCCTTGCATCAGGCGAATCAATTGGCGGGCGATCACCAGCCCCAGGTTACCACCCAGGTGAGTAGCGGAAAGAAAGTGTCTGCTATGCAGTTCGGCGTGCATCAGCGCATCGCGTTCCTCGGCATTCATGGGCTCGCCGCTGTCCTGTACGGCGATGCGCAGGCGCGGTTTGGTGGTGCGTTCGTCGAGTGCCACGACGATCAGGATTTCGCCCTCGTCGGTTTTCTTCAAGGCGTTTTCAAGCAGGCTCAGCAGGGTCTGGCGAAGTCGCGTCGGGTCACCGCTGATGACCCGCGGAACCTGTGGCTGAATAAAGCTGATCAGCTCGACGTTCTGCTGTTCGGCCTTGGCGCGAAAAATACTCAGGCAATCTTCGATCAACGCGTTGAGATCGAACTGCACATCATCGAGTTCAATCTGCCCTGACTCGAGCTTGGAAATGTCGAGAATTTCGTTGATCAGCGTCAGCAGTTCGTTGCCGGCACTGTGGATGGTCTGTACGTAGTCGCGCTGCTTGACCGAGAGCGGCGTACCCAGAAGCAACTCGGTCATGCCCAGCACGCCGTTCATCGGAGTGCGGATTTCATGGCTTATCTTCGCCAGGAATTCTGCCTTGGCATTGATCTCGGCATTGCTGGCCGCAAGATCGCGACTGATGCTGAAGCGATTCTCGGTGATGCTGCGCTGACGCTCGCTCAATGCGATGCTCATCAGCAAACCACTGATGCAGATGAATATCAGCAGGATGGTGATCAACCCGTGGGGTTCAATCAACGTCAGTCCCAGCAGCGCAGGGAGGATAATCAGCGTACCGAGGTTGAATACAATCATTGCCGCCACAAAAAACCGTGCCGGACGATAATTTTTTTGCCAGTGATAGGCGCTGACGAACAGCATGGTGAGCCCAGCCAGGGCCACCAGTGCGTAGGTGATGAAGTTCAGTGGCAAGGTGTTGACGAACAACAGCATCAGGCCGCAGGAGGTGATGAGTAGCACCTCGCCCATTATCAGCTTGTTCAGCGGATGCGGGCCAAGAGGGGCGAAGAACCGGTTTGTCAGCATCAGGCCGCAAGGTGCTGTCAGCAATAACGCCAGATAGGCGCCTGGCGCTTGCAGTGCGTACCAGTCTGGCAGCCATGGCCCGGCGAGGTTCAGCAGCAACAGCATGCTCAGCATCAGCAAGCCCTCGCACGCCGCTACCCAGAGACTGCTGCGAGAGCGGGTGTAGGTATAGCGCAGGAGGTTGTGCAGGATCAGCATTGTGATGCAACCGAACAGCAGTCCGTAAACCAGCGTCTGGCTTTGATTGGCGGCGGTCATGACGGCCGCTTGCAGGGTGATGTAGGGCCTCAATTGATGGCCAGAGGTGATTCGCAGGTAGACGTCGAGGGGGGTGTCGCTTTCTGGCAGAGGCAACATGAAGTCACTGCTTGGCAGTGGTCGTGCAGCCTGTGGCTGTTCGTTGCCCGTGCTGGAGTGCTCGATCAGCTTGTCGCCGTCCAGCACATACATATTGAGTTGGCGCAGGTCGGGGGCGAACACCCGCAGCAACTGCTCATGCTTGCCGGGGGAGAGCCTGAATCGCAGCCATAACGCGCCGTCGGGCTCGGCTGCCTTGAGGCGGTCGAGTTCGATAGGGCTGAATTGATTGGTGTAGCGGGCAGAACGGATGTCGCTCAGTTGCAGATCGCCCTGTTCGTCGAGCAATACCGCCCAGCCACTGCCTTGCTCGGCCTGGGCCGGTAGCATGCAGAGCAAGGTCAGCAGCGTGACGGTTAAACTTATGGCAATCCTGAGCCAGCGCACGGCGAAATCCCTTCTTAGGTTGATGCCAGAATATAACGATGCGCGGCGCCGGAATAGCCAGGCAAGGAGTCGGGTCCGTTGCCTGGCGCGGTGTTTACCTTATTCCTGATCTTCGCCACGCTCGCGGGCAATGGCACGGTAGCCAATGTCCTTACGATAGAAACAGCCTTCCCAATCAATACGGGCTGCCAGTTTGTACGCTTGCTGCTGGGCAGCGTCGACGCTCGCACCCATGGCGGTGGCGCAAAGTACCCGACCACCGGCCGTTACGACCTGACCATCCTTGAGCGCAGTACCGGCATGGAAGACCTTGCCTTCCATTGCTGCCGCCGCATCCAGGCCATTGATGGCTGCGCCTTTGGTGTAGTCACCAGGATAGCCGCCCGCAGCCAATACGATACCGACGCTCGGACGTGGATCCCATTGCGCTTCGACCTTGTCCAGTGCCTGCGCCAGTGCCGCTTCGACCAGCAGTACCAGGCTCGACTGCAAGCGCAGCATGACCGGTTGGGTTTCCGGGTCGCCAAAGCGGCAGTTGAACTCGATAACTTTCGGATTGCCAGCCTTGTCAATCATCAGTCCGGCATACAGGAAGCCAGTGTAGACGTTGCCTTCCTCGGCCATGCCACGCACGGTTGGCCAGATCACCAGGTCCATGACGCGCTTGTGCACCTCGGCGGTGACGACCGGAGCAGGGGAGTAGGCGCCCATGCCGCCAGTGTTAGGGCCCGTGTCGCCGTCGCCGACGCGTTTGTGGTCCTGGCTGGTGGCCATCGGAAGCACGTTCTTGCCGTCGACCATCACGATGAAGCTGGCTTCTTCGCCGTCGAGGAATTCTTCGATGACGACCCGCGAACCTGCGTCGCCAAAGGCATTGCCGGCGAGCATGTCACGCACGGCGTCTTCGGCTTCGGCCAGGGACATGGCGACGATCACGCCTTTACCGGCAGCCAGACCGTCGGCCTTGATCACGATTGGCGCACCTTTTTCACGCAGATAAGCCAGGGCCGGCTCGATCTCGGTGAAGTTCTGGTAGTCGGCGGTCGGGATCTTGTGGCGCGCCAGGAAATCTTTGGTGAAGGCTTTCGAGCCTTCCAGCTGTGCGGCGCCTGCGGTCGGACCGAAGCAATCCAGGCCACGGCTGCGGAACAGGTCCACAACACCGGCAACCAGCGGCACTTCGGGGCCGACGATGGTCAGGGAAACGTTCTTTTCGGCAAAGTCTGCCAGCTGCTCAAGCGCCAGCACGTCGATGGCGACGTTCTCGCATTTGGCTTCGATGGCGGTACCGGCGTTGCCCGGGGCTACGAACACTTTCTGCACGCGCGGATCCTGAGCCACTTTCCAGGCCAGTGCGTGTTCACGGCCACCGCTGCCAATGATCAAAACATTCATTTCAAAAACCTCGGATGACGCAAATCTGGGAACTGTAGGAGCGAGCTTGCTCGCGATGGTGGTTAACGATAACGCGGGGTGTCTGAAACACTGTGGCGTCTAGTCGTTCTTCGCGAGCAAGCTCGCTCCTACAGGGGGAATGCTGTGCTGTCAGTGACGGAAGTGGCGCATGCCGGTGAACACCATCGCGATACCGGCTTCGTCGGCAGCAGCAATCACTTCGGCATCACGCATCGAGCCGCCTGGCTGAATCACGGCAGTCACGCCCGCCTTGGCTGCATTGTCCAGACCGTCGCGGAACGGGAAGAAAGCGTCGGAAGCCATCACCGAACCGGCTACCTGCAGGCCAGCGTGCTCGGCCTTGATAGCAGCAATGCGCGCCGAGTTCACGCGGCTCATCTGGCCGGCGCCGACACCGATGGTCTGGCGATTCCTGGCGTAGACGATGGCGTTGGACTTCACGTACTTGGCGACTTTCCAGGCGAAGATCAGGTCATTGATTTCCTGCTCGCTCGGGGCGCGTTTGGTGACCACTTTCAAGTCATCGGCGCCGATCATGCCGATGTCGCGGCTCTGTACCAGCAGGCCGCCGTTCACGCGCTTGTAATCCCAGGCAGCGGCGCGATCAGCCGACCACTCGCCGCAGGCCAGCAGGCGCACGTTGGCTTTGGCCGCCACGATGGCGCGGGCTTCTTCGCTGACCGAAGGCGCGATGATCACTTCAACGAACTGACGCTCGACGATGGCCTTGGCGGTTTCGGCATCCAGTTCGCGGTTGAAGGCGATGATGCCGCCGAAGGCGGATTCGGTATCGGTGGCGTAGGCCAGTTCGTAGGCCTGACGGATGCCACCCTCAGCGTCCGGGCTGACGGCTACGCCGCACGGGTTGGCGTGCTTGACGATCACGCAGGCCGGCTTGACGAAGCTCTTCACGCATTCCAGTGCGGCATCGGTGTCGGCCACGTTGTTGTACGACAGTTCTTTGCCTTGCAGCTGGGTCGCAGTGGCGATGCCCACTTCGGCAGGCTTGGCTTCAACGTAGAACGCTGCGCTCTGGTGCGGGTTCTCGCCGTAGCGCATTTCCTGGGCCTTGATGAACTGGCTGTTGAAGGTGCGCGGGAATTCGCTGCGTCCTTCGGTGCTCAGTGTCTCGGCAGTCTGATTCACAGTGCCCATGTAGTTGGCGATCATGCCGTCGTAGGCCGCGGTGTGCTCGAACGCCTTGAGCATCAGGTCAAAGCGCTGAGCGTAGGTCAGGCCGCCGGCCTTGAGGCCTTCCAGGACGCTGGCGTAATCGCTGGCATTGACCACGATGGCCACGTCTTTATGGTTTTTTGCTGCGGAACGGACCATGGTCGGGCCGCCGATATCGATGTTTTCGATGGCGGTCGGCAGGTCGCAGCCTGGCTTGTTGATGGTGGCTTCGAACGGGTACAGGTTGACCGCTACCAGGTCGATCGGCTTGATGCCGTGCTCGTTCATGATGGCGTCGTCGATACCGCGACGACCGAGGATGCCGCCGTGGATTTTCGGGTGCAGGGTCTTCACCCGGCCGTCCATCATTTCGGCAAAGCCGGTGTAATCCGCGACTTCCACTGCGGCAACGCCGTTGTCCTGCAGCAGCTTGAACGTCCCGCCGGTGGAGAGGATCTCGACGCCCAGGGCTTCAAGCTCCTTGGCGAATTCGAGGATCCCGGTCTTGTCGGAAACACTGATCAAGGCGCGGCGGATCGGCAGGCGGGTAGTCTGGTCGGTCATCTCAATTTCCATCAAAAGCAAAGGAGTCAGCAAAAAAGGCGACCGGTTCTACGCGGGCGCCTTTCTGGTTTGATTGAATGCTTACAGCAAATCGTACTGCTTGAGTTTCTTGCGCAGCGTGCCACGGTTCAGTCCGAGCATCTCGCTGGCCTTGGTCTGGTTGCCCTTGACGTAGTTCATCACGCACTCGAGCAGGGGAGCCTCGACTTCGGAGAGCACCAGGTTGTACACATCCGTGACGGCAGCGCCCTCAAGGTGGGCGAAATAATTGTGCAGCGCCTTCTCGACACTCCCGCGAAGGGTCTGGCCTTCTTCGCTTGGCGTATTGAGGTGCTGTTTCAAATTTACGTTGTCGCTCACGGGTGTTGTTCCACTCACTAAAGTCTCGGTCATCATCGTCATGCGGCCACCCCTTCTCCGTCCCCTGTCAGGCTCTTGTAACGCTCGGCAAAAAACTCCCGAACGTTGGCGCATTGTGTTTCCGTACCATCCAAACGATTGAAGTGGGCGCGAAATTCCCTGGCGCCCGGCAAGGTTGCGAGATACCAGCCCACATGCTTTCGAGCGATACGGACACCCATGACATCGCCATAGAAAGCGTGCAGGGCAGCCAGATGCTCTAGCAGAATGCGTTCCACCTCGATCAGTTCCAGCGCCGGGAGCTTCTCGCCGGTACGCAGGAAATGATCGATCTCGCGAAAAATCCACGGCCGCCCCTGGGCAGCCCGGCCAATCAACAGGCCGTCGACACCGGTCGCGTCGAGCACGTACCGGGCCTTCTCAGGCGAATCGATATCGCCATTGGCGAAAACCGGGATCGACACGGCCTGCTTGATCGCAGCAATCGTGTCGTACTCGGCTTCACCGGTGTACAGGTCGGCTCGGGTGCGGCCATGCACTGCCAGCGCCGTAATGCCTGCCTGTTCGGCGATCTTCGCCACCGTCAGGCCGTTCTTGTTGTCCCGGTCCCAACCGGTCCGGATCTTCAGGGTTACCGGCACATCAACCGCAGCCACAACAGCCTGCAGGATCTCGGTGACCAGTGCTTCATCCTTCAGCAACGCGGAGCCGGCAGCCTTGTTGCAGACCTTCTTCGCCGGACAGCCCATGTTGATGTCAATAATCTGTGCGCCCAGTTCTACGTTGGCTCGGGCTGCATCCGCCAGCATCTGAGCATCACCACCGGCGATCTGTACCGAGCGTGGCTCGGGATCGCCTTCGTGGATCATGCGCATGCGCGATTTGCGGGTGTTCCACAAACTCATGTCGCTGGTAACCATTTCCGAGACTACGAGTCCCGCGCCCAAACGCTTGCACAGCTGACGAAAGGGTTGGTCAGTGACACCCGCCATCGGGGCGAGGATCAAGCTGTTTTGTAATGTGTATGGACCGATGCGTACCGCCGACATAGGACTTCCCTGTTGTGGGGCCGGATCATGAGAGTTCGAAAAAGGGTTGGCATGATACCCGCTCTCGATGACTGGATAAAGGCTGAATTGAACAAAATCTGAACAGTTATTCTGTTATTACCAGTGGTTTGGTCCGCAGGCTGAAAGTCAGAAAGCCGACGTCAATCCCTGAGCGGGGAAGCGATTCACTCTGGCGAGTGAAAGCTCAAGCTGTAGTTCACCGCTTTTGCGCCGGGATCGAGGATGTCCAGTGCGATGTGGATCGGCGTCTGCGGCGGCATCTCCACCTTGCCCTGGAGTTCGCCATTGAGATACTCGCCGGGTTTGAAGCGACGGCTGGCGATCAGGTGGCCGTTGAGGTCTGCAAAGCGCAGTTCCAGCAGCGGGAAGGGTTGGGAGAACGGGGCGCGGTTATAGATGATGGCATCGACCACAAGCGCGCCGTTGAACTCCGGATGGCTGCGCACGACCAGGTTGCTGCTTTTGATTTTTGCGATGTCTACCTTGGACGGCACGTCGCAACCGATTTGCGGACACAGTTGCTGGAACCATGGGCGGTATTGATCCTGTCGCGCGAGTTCGTCGAAGTGATAGGTGATGTACTGCCCGGCAAGCGCGCCGGCGGCGAGCAGGGTCAGCAACAGCCAGAGAAGGCGGCGACCCCAGGGAGAGCGGCGTTTTTGCCAGTCCAGTTGCAGCGGATCGTCGGTCAGGTCCTGGAGCACTTCGGAGCGCACGCCGGGTTCGTTGCGTTCGCGGCGCTGGCGCAGCGGTTCGACCGTTGGCAGTGCGTCGTCGATTTCGTGCTCGTCGGTTGCTGACAGGCGCTCATGGTTGAGTGGTTTGTCGAGCGGGTCGTGCAAGAGCAGTTGGGGCGGTTCGTCGTCCAGTTCAACCGGCTCCAGGGATAGCGAGGGTTCGGTGCGCGAAACGGTTTTTGATTCCGCCGGTTCAGGGGCTTCGAAACTATCGAGGGATTCCTCGGATCGAGCGCGATCGGCGGCCGATTCGCTGAACAGGCTGTCGGACCATGGCTCCTCGTCCTGCTCGGCGGAGTCGCGACGGGCGCTCAGCGATTCGTCACGATGTCGACCGAGTTCGGTGGCGGGCTGGATTTCCCGCTGTTCGAGTCGGGCAAGCTCTTCGTCAAGGTCCAGGCTATCCAGATCCAGTTCGGCCGCGCGCCATTGCTTTTGGCTAATGGCGCGGGGCTCGGGGAGGATCTCGGTAATAGCCGGTGGTGCTGCTGCCGGGGCTTGCTTGCCGGCTTGCTCAAGCAGCTGCTTGGCGGCATTGAACACCTGCAGGCACGAGCCGCAACGAACCACCCCCCGCGCCACGCTCAACTGGGCATGACTGACGCGAAAGCTGGTTTGGCAATGCGGGCACTGGGTGACGAAACTGTCGGTCATGCGGCGATCCGGAATATGCAGGCGCTCATTCTAGCGCCGACGGCCAGTGATGCGCACCCAGCCATCGCGATTGGCGATCGGGTCCAGATCGAAGTCTTTGGCGTACGCGGCAGCCACTTCATCGCCTTGCTCGGCGAGTATGCCGGAAAGCGCCAGACGCCCGCCCGATTTTACCAGGCGGGTCAGTTGTGGTGCCAGGGATACCAGAGGGCCGGCGAGAATGTTCGCGACCAGTACGTCCGCCGGAACCTGCGGCAGATCTTCCGGCAGGTACAGCGGGAACAGGTGCTCGGCAATGTTGTTGCGTCCGGCGTTGTCGCGCGAGGCTTCCAGCGCCTGCACGTCGATGTCGGTGCCCACGGCTTCCCTGGCACCCAGCAGCAGGGCGGCAATCGCCAGAATCCCCGAGCCGCAACCGAAGTCCAGCACGTTGCAGTCTTTCAGCTCCTGGCCATCGAGCCATTCAAGGCACAGCGCGGTGGTCGGGTGGGTGCCGGTGCCGAATGCGAGGCCCGGATCCAGCAGCAGATTGACCGCATCCGGCTCAGGCGCGGCGTGCCAGCTCGGCACGATCCACAGGCGCTGGCCAAAACGCATCGGCTGGAAACCGTCCATCCACGTGCGTTCCCAGTCCTGGTCTTCGATCACTTCGCTGTGATGTTCGGGTAGTGGGCCGCCGGTGAGCAATTCGAGATGAGCCAGTACGCTGGCGGCTTCGGTGCCACCTTCGAACAGGGCCAGCAGATGCGTGTGGGACCACAGCGGCGTGGTATTGAGTTCCGGTTCGAAGATCGGCTGATCTTCGGCGTCCATGAAGGTCACCGAGACGGCCCCGACCTCAAGGAAAGCGTCTTCGTAGGTTTCGGCTTGTTCTGGGCTGATGGCGAGACGTACTTGCAGCCAAGGCATGGCGGGCACCTTTGAAAAATATAGATTGCAGCCTAGCGGTCTGCGAGAAGCGCGCAAGTTTACGCGAGCGCGACGCAGATGACGACTATAGGGGTGAAGCAAAAAGATCGCAGCCTGCGGCAGCTCCTACAGGGGAACGCATTCCAGATGTAGGAGCTGCCGCAGGCTGCGATCTTCTGATCTTAAACAACAAAGCCGCCCGAAGGCGGCTTTGTTGATAGGGTCGAAGCTTAGTGCTTCTCGCCAGCCAGCTTGTGCTCGAGGTAGTGAATGTTCACACCCCCTTTGCAGAAGCCTTCGTCGCGGGTCAGGTCGCGGTGCAACGGGATGTTGGTCTTGATCCCGTCGACCACGATTTCGTCCAGCGCATTGCGCATGCGCGCCATGGCTTCGTCACGGGTTGCGCCGTAGGTGATCAGCTTGCCGATCAACGAATCGTAGTTCGGCGGAACGGCATATCCACTGTACAGGTGCGAATCGACGCGAACGCCGTTGCCGCCTGGTGCATGGAAGTGCTTGACCGTGCCCGGGCTCGGCATGAAGGTCTTCGGGTCTTCGGCGTTGATCCGGCATTCCAGCGCGTGACCGCGGATGACCACGTCATCCTGGGTGAACGACAGCTTGTTGCCGGCGGCGATGCTGAGCATCTCCTTGACGATGTCGATACCGGTGACCATTTCCGAAACCGGGTGCTCTACCTGGACACGAGTGTTCATCTCGATGAAGTAGAAACGACCGTTTTCGTAGAGGAACTCGAAAGTGCCGGCGCCACGGTAACCGATGTCGATGCACGCCTTGACGCAGCGGGCGAAGACTTCCTGGCGAGCCTGCTCGTCGATGCCCGGTGCCGGCGCTTCTTCGAGGACTTTCTGGTGGCGACGTTGCAGCGAGCAATCGCGGTCACCCAGATGGATGGCCTGGCCCTGGCCGTCGGAAAGAACCTGAACTTCCACGTGACGTGGGTTGGTCAGGAATTTTTCCAGATAGACCATCGGGTTGCCGAACGCCGCGCCTGCTTCGGAGCGGGTCAGTTGTGCCGAGGAAATCAGGTCTTCTTCCTTGTGCACAACGCGCATGCCGCGACCACCACCGCCGCCGGCGGCCTTGATGATCACCGGGTAACCGACTTCACGACCAATGCGCAGAGCGGTTTCTTCGTCCTCCGGCAGCGGGCCGTCAGAGCCCGGAACGGTCGGTACGCCAGCGGCGATCATCGCGTGCTTGGCCGAAACCTTGTCGCCCATCAGGCGAATGGTTTCGGCTTTTGGACCGATGAAAGCGAAGCCGGAGTTTTCGACCTGCTCGGCGAAGTCGGCGTTTTCCGCAAGGAAGCCGTAGCCAGGGTGAATGGCAGTGGCGCCCGTCACTTCGGCCGCGGCGATGATTGCCGGAATGTGCAGGTAGGAGTGGGCGGCCGATGCCGGACCGATGCAGACGGATTCGTCTGCCAGGCCCAGGTGCATCAGTTCCTTGTCAGCCTTGGAGTAAACGGCGACGGTCTTGATGCCCATCTCTTTGCAGGCGCGCAGGATCCGCAGGGCGATCTCACCGCGGTTGGCGATCAGAACTTTTTCCAACTTCGCAGTCATCAAAGGCTCTCCGCGGTTCAAACGATGGTGAACAGCGGTTGGTCGTACTCAACCGGCTGGCCGTCTTCAACGAGGATGGATTCGATCACACCGCTGGTTTCAGCTTCGATGTGGTTCATCATCTTCATGGCTTCAACGATACACAGGGTGTCGCCTTTCTTCACGGTCTGACCGACTTCAACGAAGGACGGCGAGGATGGCGAAGATTTGCGGTAGAACGTACCGACCATCGGCGAACGGGCAACGGTGCCGTTCAGTGCAGGGGCGGCCGGAGCAGCAGGGGCGGCAGCGGCAGCTGGAGCGGCGGCAGCGACAGGCGCGGCAGCCGGAGCTGGCATTGGAGCCGGCGCGTAGTACTGCTGAGCCGGGGTCTTGCTGTGACGGCTGATGCGTACGGACTCTTCGCCTTCCTTGATCTCGAGCTCGTCGATGCCGGACTCTTCCAGCAATTCGATCAGTTTCTTAACTTTACGGATATCCATGAATCATCAACTCCCAAGGGTCGGTCAGGGGCGGTTAACTTGTTGTTCAAGCTGTTCCAGGGCGGCCTCCAGGGCCAGTCGGTAACCGCTGGCGCCAAGGCCGCAGATCACTCCCACCGCTACATCGGAGAAGTAAGAGTGATGGCGGAAAGGTTCGCGTTTGTGCACGTTAGACAAATGCACTTCGATGAATGGGATGCTCACCGCCAGCAGCGCGTCACGTAATGCGACACTCGTATGCGTAAAAGCTGCTGGATTGATCAAAATGAAGTCCACACCTTCGCTGCGCGCAGCGTGGATGCGATCGATCAATTCGTACTCGGCATTGCTTTGCAGGTACAGCAAATGGTGGCCGGCTTCGCGGGCGCGGCGTTCCAGGTCCTGGTTGATCTGCGCCAGAGTCGTAGCGCCATAGGTGCCCGGTTCACGGGTGCCAAGCAAATTCAGGTTGGGTCCGTGCAGAACGAGTAGCGTCGCCATCGGCTGTTCCTTTGTTATCCGTGTGCAATTGTCAGAACCCGGCGACTATGCCGCAAAGCCTTTATGACTGTCCAGTTCTCTGCAATAGCCAGCACGATGCCCGATGTTTGCGCAAAATATATGACTGCTTGATTAATTCTGGTCATTAGCCTTCGCAACACGTTCGGCGAAGTTTTTTGCGTTGATCTCGCCGATCACCCGAACATCGGCGCGTTCCGCACCGTCCTTGCCGAAAAACATCAGCGCCGGAGGTCCGAACAGCTGATAGTGGTCGAGCAGGGCGCGTTGTTCGGCGTTGCTGGCGGTGATGTCGAAGCGGATCAGCCGGTAGCCCTTGAGGCGTTCGACGACGATCGGATCGTTTAGCACTTCATGTTCGATGACTTTGCAGCTGATGCACCAATCGGCGTACCAATCGAGCAACAGCGGCGTGTTGGAGGATCGTGCTTGGCTGAGTACCTGATCCAGATCCGCCGGAGTGCTGACGGTTTGCCAGGCACTGATGCTTTGCGCTTGGGCGGCACCTGCGGCGATGCGCGGCTGGCCAATTGGATTGAACGGGTCGGTCTGGCCACTGAACGCACCGTACCAGCAGGACAGCGCATAAAAGAGCAAAAACATCCCGAGCAACTGTCCCAGGCGTTTTCTCGGCGGTTTGTAGACGAACTCCAGCGCGCCCATGAATAACCCGACACCGCCGGCCAGCAAGCCGATCATCAGCAAGGTGACCTGGCCGGGCAAGACACGGCTGAGCAAGCCGATTGCCAGGCCCAGCAGCAACACGCCAATCGCATTTTTTACGTAGACCAGCCAGGGTCCGCTTTTCGGTAACCAGGCCGCGCCGCCTGTGGCCACCAGCAGCAGCGGGGCGCCCATGCCGAGGCCGAGCATGAACAGTTTGATTCCACCGCCCAAGGCATCACCACTGGCGCTGATGTACAACAATGCACCGGCCAGGGGCGCCGAAACGCAGGGCGAAACCAGCAGGCTGGACACTACGCCCAACACCGCGGCACCCCACAGGGAGCCGCCCTCGGTGCGGCCGGCGATGCGGTCCAGGCGACTGCTGATGGCTTGCGGCAACTTCAGTTCAAATACGCCGAACATCGCCAGGGCAAACACTGCAAAAAACATCGCGAACGGCACCAGCACCCAAGCGGATTGGAGGCGTGCCTGAAGATTCAACTGCGCGCCGAACATCCCCATCAAGGCGCCGAGCAGGGCGAAGCAGGCAGCCATAGGCAGCACGTACGCCAGCGAAAGATTGAACCCGCGCAAGCCGCCCACCTGACCGCGCAAGACAACGCCCGACAGAATCGGCAGCATCGGTAGCACGCAGGGCGTGAACGTCAGGCCCAGACCGGCGAGGAAGAACAGCGCCAGTTCTCGCCAGCTCCAGTTGTAGGGAGTCCCTGCGGCGCTACTGTCACTGATGCTCAGGCGCTCGGTTTCGGGCGGATAGCACAGGCCTTTGTCGGCGCAGCCCTGATACGTCACGACCAGGGTGAAAGCGCGTGAGTCAGTGCGCGGTAGCTCGACGTCGAGAATGCCGTGATAGACCTCTACATCGCCAAAATACTCATCGTGCTTTTTTTGCCCGTCGGGCAGGCGTGCCGTGCCGAGCAGGGCGTCGGCCGGATCGGCACGAAATTGAAATCGATGGCGATAGAGGTAGTAGCCCTCGGTGGCGACAAAACGCAGTTTGATCGATTGCGGCGTACTGTCGACCAGACTCAGCTGAAAGGCTTCGCGCACCGGCAAAAAGTCTGCGCTGTTGTTGATCGAGCCCAGAGTGGAACTGGGTCGGCTCTCCAGCAAACCGGTGGCGGTGACCGGCAAGGCGAAGACTAAAAGCAGCAGGTAGAGCAAACGGCGCATGACAATCTCGCGTATCGGAATTGGGGGGATGATAGCTGAGAGATTAGGGTCGCATCGAAACAGGAGCTGCCCAAGGCTTCGATCTTTTGATTTTGCCTCTCAACTGCAAGGTCAAAAGATCGCAGCCTTCGGCAGCTCCTACAGTTCACAAAACACATGCAGGAGCGAGCCTGCTTGCGAAGGCGGTCTGTCAGACGCGAAAAGCCTGAACGGCAGTATGCAGGCGCCCACCCAGTACCAGCAGGTTCTCTCCCTGCTCACGCCCTTCGCCAATGCGCAGCAAGTTATCCCCACCCAGCTGGTGAATTCGCTCGCTGTGATCGCGTATCTCGCTGACAGCGCCGCTTTGCTGGGCGGTGATATCGGCGATGCGTACCGCCGTGTCGGAAATGGTCTGGATCGCCGCGACGATTTTATCCAGCGCGCCATCGGCTGCTTGAGCCTGGCTGGCGGTGGCTTCAGCGTGTTCGACCTGGGCGCGCATGCCCACTACCGACTGCCGCGCGGCGGTTTGCAGGCCGGCGATCAAGGTCTGGATCTCGGCTGTGGCCCCGGCAGTGCGTTGCGCCAGTGACCGAACCTCTTCCGCGACCACGGCAAACCCTCGGCCCATTTCTCCGGCGCGAGCCGCTTCAATGGCGGCGTTGAGCGCCAGCAGGTTGGTCTGCTCGGCAATCGAGCGAATGACCGTCAATACGCCGCCGATCGTGGCGGACTCCTCGGCCAGGTGCTCAATCATTTGCGCATTGCCTTGCACTTCGCCCACCAACGCATGCAGGCCAGTAAGACTCAAGCCAATGACTTTCTGCCCATGCTCGACCGCCAGCCCCGCGTGACGGCTGGCGTCGGCGGCCTGGCTGGCGTCGCCGGCCACTTGTTGAATGGTGGCCTCCAGTTCGCTGAGTGAATCACGAATCAGCGCCGTATCACCGGCCTGATGTTCCGCCCCGTCATGCAGGTCATTGCTGAGGTCGGCCAGCGTCCGGCTGCTGCCGGCCACCAGCTCGGCATTGCGGCGAATCGTTCCCACCAGGTCCACCAGATAGGCACGCAGGCGATTGAGAGACGCTTCAATGTCATGCAATTCGCGGTTGCTGTTGCCCAGTTGGATATCCCGGCTGAAGTCGCCTTCAGCCCAGGTCGACAGAGCCGGAGCAAGGTTGGTGAGGGTCCGGGCGAGCTTGCGTTGCAACGTGTCGATCAGCAGGGCGATCAGCAAGATCAGACCGATCATTATCCCTTGCATGAGTCGCACTTCACTCTGGATCTGCCCGTGCTGGGCACGCACCACGGGCTCCAGTCCGGCGATGGCCTGCTGCACGTAGGAGATTTTCAGGTGCGTCGCCGTACTGAGGTCGGCGCGTTTGCGGATTTGATCGCGGGTGCGCGCGAGTTCGGCCGGGTAACGGCTGAGCAGACTGTTGAGTTCGCGTTTGAGCCCAACGCCGGCATCTTCGGCTGCGGCCTTTTCAGTGTTCTCCAGACCCATCATCGAAGCGAAATCATCGGTGCTCGATTCGCTGCTGGCGGTCACGCCGAGCAACGGCAGGGCGTCGAGTTTTTCCGCTTGGGCGCGAATGTTGGCGACTTCTCGTTCGACATCGGCGGCCAATTCGCTGCGACCGCTGCTGACCAGCTTGTCCCGGGCAAGCGACAGTTTGGCCAGATGTTGCGAGGCGATGAGCAGTGGCGCCAGATAGGCCGCGTTGCCGCTGGCGTACTGGTTGAGTTGATCAAGGCTGGCGCCGAGTTCCCGTTCGGCTTGCAGTAATAGCGCCTGCGGATCGCCGGCGAGTTTGCCGGCCGCCAGCAGCTCGGTTTTGCTGAACTCACTCAAGTTTGAGAGGCTGGGGCGCAAGGTCTGCTCCAGTGCCGGCGGTAATTCGCCGAGCTCCTTTTGCAGGCGGTCGATGGCCTGGCTGGCACTGCTCAGGCGTAGGGCATCGCCGCTTGCGAGATAGTCTTCAACGCTGCGCACCACTTCATTTTGAAATGACCGGGAAAGGCCCAGGTAGCGCTCCATCAACAAATACGGGCGCTCAAGGGCTTTTTGCGACCACCACAGCGTGATGCCGAGGGCCACGCAGACGGCCACCAACAGGAGGGTATTGAGATTGGTCAGCAGCTTCAGGCGCATTTCGGGACTACCAACGGCAAAAACGGTAAGCGCCTGAAGTTATTGCGTTTCTATTACAGAGTTATGACCGTATCGGTCGAATCCGATAAAAAAGTGGCACTTTGCTTTGACGCCGGAGCAGCCTGTACGCGGTTGCGTCCGGCATTTTTGGCGTGGTAGAGCGCCTCGTCCGCCTGACTGGCCATCGTCAGACTGTCGGAGTTTTCGCACATCTGGACCACCCCGGCACTGAATGTGCACCAGAGGTCCTGGGGTTGCGCCGGGTAATGAATTTCGGCAAAACGCTGGCGGATTTCGTTGAGCACGTTGTGGGCCGCCTCGATGTCGGTGTCCGGCATCACAATCGCGAACTCCTCACCACCGTATCGGCCGATGAAGTCGGTTTTGCGCAGGCGCTGCTTGAGAAACAGCGCCAGGCTCTTGATCACGCGGTCCCCCATGGGATGACCGTGGCTGTCATTGACCCGTTTGAAGTGGTCGATATCGAGCATGGCAAAGCTCAGCGGCTTTTGCTCGCGACGAGCTCGAAACGAGCAGTCTTCAAGCAATTGCAGAATGTGGGTGTGGTTGTACAGGCCGGTGAGGCTGTCGCGGACCATCCGCGCCTTGAGATTGCGCGCCCGGGCCGCACGGTTGCGCACGGTGGTGATCAGGTGCCGCGGCTTGATCGGTTTGGTCAGGAAGTCATCGCCGCCCTCGCTCATTGCGTCAAGCTGCTTGTCCAGATCGTCTTCGGCGGACAGGTAAATGATCGGTACGCTGACATAGCGGTCGTTGTGGCGGATTACCTTGGCCAGTTCCGTGCCAGTGCAGGCCGGCATGTACATGTCGAGGATAATCAGATCGGGTTGAAAGTCCGCCAGTTCGGCCATGGCCTGGATCGGTTCGATCAAGGTCCGGGTGACGATCCCGGCGCTGTTGAGCAGACGTTCGGTGTGCAAAGCCTGGGCGCGGGAGTCGTCGATGATCAGCACTTTGTAAGGTTCGTACTGGGCAACGCAGGTCAGGACTTCGATTTTCTCCAGCAGGCTCGACGCTTCGAGGGTGCCGGTGAGGAATTCCTGACCACCGGCACGCACGGCGGCGAGGCGGGTCGGCGTATCGGTTTCGTGCAGGCTGAAGAACAGTAGCGGCAGTTGATGATCCAGGCCTTCCTGGGCTTCTGCGGCCAGTTTCAGGCCAACGCCGGGACCACTGAAGTCAACGTCCATGACAATCGCCGCTGGCAGCCGCTCGACCATAGAGGAGCGAAACGCGGCTACGCTTTCCAGGGATTGGGCGCTGAGCCCGAAAAACTCCAGTTGCTTGGCCAGGCGCTCGGCACGGTCGTGATCCTGCAACATCACGTAGATCGGCTTGCGCAGCGGTGGCAGGAAGGTCTGATCGAGCTGATCGCCATGGCGCAGACCGGTACGCGACAGGCGCTGCATCAAGCGATTGAGATCAGTGATCAGGCCGCTGCTCAGGCGCCCGCGATTGGCGTCAACGGCCTCCAGCGATTTGCCGATATGGCGTGCCAGCTGCGAGTGTTCCGGTTGTTCGAAACGCTCGGCAAATCGCAACAGCCGCAAGTTGGCCTCGCTCAACTCCGAAAGGTCGGCAGTGGACCACTCGCTGCGTTGCAGGCGTTGCCATATCTCAAGGATCTGACGTGCCTGATGAATTACCCGCTGGGCAAAGTGGTGCTTGAGGCGCTCGCGGCTGGGCTCTTCTGGCTCGGTCATATCCTGACTACTGGTTAGGGTGCAAGCTGAGGTCGAGTGGTGGCTCTATGCTAGCACCACTTTCCGGCTACATGAGAGCGGTACATCAATAATCTGCAAGGGCACCTCATTCAGTTCGTGACCAGACAGTCATTTTTTTGCTCCGCAAGTCTGGCCGGAGCGGCCGTGAGCGTTGTCTGTGGGCCTTTGTCGCCGGTCCGACCAATTCCAGTGCAGGTGCGATGATTCGTGTATTTGATCTCTTTGACCGGGTCGTTTTTGTGCGGCAAAAGGATCAGGGATTCCCCTAGGGGCGTCATCCAGACCAATAGGCGTATTTCGGTGGTGCATGGGTGTTTTTTTCGGGTCGCAGGTTTTTGGTCCTGCGTGCGGCAATTTCTGCGATCAATGCAATGCGTGCGTGCCGGGCGAAGGCACGTTGTTGTATGGTTGTGGTCGAACCGTGAACTCAAGTGATTGAAAGGATATCGCCATGCTGGACTGGAAGAACCGCGCAGGCAGTGCGCCTGAACGTGCCGCTGAGCCCAAGTCGGCCACCCGCACTTATTTGGGCGGTCTGTTGTTCAGCCGTGCGCTGGCCACTCTGATCGGACTCTACTTGCTGGTGGCGAGTGTTCTGGGATGGTACTGGAGCCAGGAGCCCGCGCTGTTCCCTGTTCAGCAAACGGCCCAGCAAGCCGCTGAAAAAGAAGGCAAGCAGATGGTCGTCGGCTACACCACGGTCGAAACGCTCAAGACCGTCGCGGGCACTTTGCTGACCAAGCCGGGCGGTTACATTTCCAACGACCGTTTCCCGCCAGGCCTGTGGATGGACAACATGCCGAGCTGGGAATACGGCGTGCTGGTGCAGGTCCGTGACCTGAGCCGTGCGTTGCGCAAAGACTTCGCCCGTTCGCAGTCTCAGTCCGCCGAGGACGCCGACCTGGCCAAGGCCGAGCCGCGTTTCAACTTCGACAATAAAAGCTGGGTGCTGCCATCCAGTGAGTCCGAATACCAGGAAGGGATCAACTCCCTGAGCCGTTATCAGGCGCGCCTGTCCGACCCGAACCAGAAAAGCGCGCTGTTCTACGCCCGCGCCGACAACCTCAACAACTGGCTGGGTGATGTCGGGACCCGACTGGGTTCGCTGTCGCAACGGCTGTCGGCCAGCGTTGGTCGGGTCAAGCTCAACACTGCTTTGAAAACCGAAGTCGTGGCGCCGGGTGAAGTGCCGCAGGTCGACGAAGAAATCGTCGAGACGCCGTGGATGCAGATCGACAACGTGTTCTACGAAGCCCGGGGTCAGGCGTGGGCTTTGTCTCACCTGCTGCGCGCCATCGAAGTCGACTTCGCCGATGTACTGGCCAAGAAGAACGCCACTGTCAGCGTGCGCCAGATCATTCGTGAACTGGAAGCGTCGCAGGAGCCGGTGTGGAGTCCGATGATTCTCAACGGGAGCGGCTTCGGCGTGCTGGCCAACCACTCGCTGGTCATGGCCAACTACATTTCCCGGGCCAATGCGGCGGTGATCGATTTGCGTCAACTGCTCAATCAGGGCTGAGTCATGGTCGATAGCTCTATCGATAACCTGCGAGAGGCCGCGCACCGTGCGGCCTCGGATGCCGAGCAAATTGCCTGGGTCGACGAGCAGGACAACCTGCTCGGCGCCCTGGTCCGTTCCGATTTGCGCGAGCGCGGGCTGATCGGGCGCGGCACCTACATTATGTTGTTCAACTCTGCCGGTGAACTGTGTGTGCATCGGCGCACGCTGAGCAAGGCGATTTACCCCGGTTATTGGGACGTGGCGGCGGGTGGAATGGTGCTGGCCAGTGAAACCTACGCCGAATCGGCGGCCAGGGAGCTTGAAGAAGAGTTGGGCGTCAGTGGCGTAGAGCTGATCGCCCATGACCACTTTTTCTTTGAAGACACCGGCAATCGTCTCTGGTGCTCGGCCTTTTCGGCGGTCTGGGACGGGCCGTTGATACTGCAGCCGGAAGAGGTGCTCGAAGCGCGCTTTATTCCCGTCGATCAGGTCATGCTGGAAATCGAGCAGAAGCCTTATTGCCCGGACTCTTTGGCTGCGTTGAAGCGCTATCTGAAGGCTCAACAAAGCAACGTCGCAAAACCGCTATAAATTGGCGCCGATTGGCTCTTAGCAATCGGCGTTTTTGCCGTTACACTGCGCGACCTTTTCAAGCTGAACCGGTATTGCTTGTTGTTGCTGTAGGAGCAAGCTCGCTCCTACAGTGAAATGAATGTCGTACCGTTTCAGTAGCGCTGCCCCTGCCTGAGTGGGGCTTCGCGGTCGATAGCCCTGCCCAGGTGCTGCGACCAGTCTTTGTCCTCCAAAGAGGATTGCCGGTGGCCAAAAAAGCCGCATCCTTCGCCGCCCTGGGTGGCTTGGTATTTTCCACCGACGCAGGTCGTCATTGCCCGGAATGCAGTAAACCGGTGGACGCCTGTATCTGCAAACAGACCGTTATCCCGGCCGGCGACGGCATCGCTCGCGTGCGTCGCGAAAGCAAGGGCCGTGGCGGCAAGACGGTGACCACCATCACCGGCGTGCCGTTGGCTGAAGACGCGCTCAAGGAACTGGCCACGACGTTGAAGAAACGCTGTGGGACCGGTGGGGCGTTGAAAGACGGGATCATCGAAATCCAGGGCGATCATGTCGAGCTACTCTTGGCTGAACTGATCAAGCACGGTTTCAAGGCAAAGAAGTCCGGCGGCTAGCAGCCTCTGTGAAAACCACCCTCGGCTTGATCCGGTCCTGATGACATCAGGCCCGGCATCGTCTACATGGTTTTCACAGAGCCTGTTCTGACCGGTATCTAAACTCACTGCGGTCGGCGGGGTCTATTGCCTCGTTGACGAACCGTCATTTTCATTCTTTAGACTGCGCCGGCCTGAACCCAGGCGACGCACTATGACTTCTTTATAGGGGACTTCGATGTCCGTACGACGCACACGCAAAGACGATGGCAGCCAATGGACAGTTGCGGACAGCCGCAGTGTTTACGGGATTCGCCATTGGGGGGCCGGGTATTTCGCGATCAATGACGCCGGTCGCGTCGAAGTTCGTCCGAACGGTCCGAGCAGTTCGCCAATCGATCTGTTCGAGCAAGTCGACCAACTGCGCAAAAGCGGCCTGTCCCTGCCGTTGCTGGTGCGCTTCCCTGACATTCTGCAAGACCGCGTGCGTCAGTTGACGGGCGCATTCGACGCGAACATCGAGCGTCTGGAGTACCAGAGCAAGTACACCGCGCTGTACCCGATCAAGGTGAACCAGCAGGAAGCGGTGATTGAAAACATCATCGCCACCCAGAACGTCTCCATCGGTCTGGAAGCCGGCTCCAAGCCTGAGTTGCTGGCGGTGCTGGCACTGGCTCCGAAGGGCGGCACCATCGTCTGCAACGGTTACAAGGACCGTGAGTTCATTCGGCTGGCGCTGATGGGGCAGAAGCTGGGCCACAACGTCTTCATCGTGATCGAGAAAGAGTCCGAAGTCGGCCTGGTGATCGAAGAAGCGGCCTCGCTGAAGGTCAAGCCTCAAGTGGGTCTGCGCGTGCGTCTGTCGTCGCTGGCCTCGAGCAAGTGGGCGGACACCGGTGGTGAAAAATCCAAGTTCGGTCTGTCGGCGGCGCAACTGTTGTCGGTGGTTGAGCGTTTCCGCGCTGCCGGTCTGGACCAGGGCATTCGCCTGCTGCACTTCCACATGGGTTCGCAGATCGCCAACCTGGCGGACTACCAGCACGGTTTCAAGGAAGCGATCCGTTACTACGGCGAGCTGCGCAACCTTGGCCTGCCAGTGGATCACATCGACGTGGGCGGCGGCCTGGGCGTGGACTACGACGGTACGCATTCGCGTAACGCCAGTTCGATCAACTACGACATGGACGATTACGCCGGTGTCGTGGTCGGGATGCTCAAAGAGTTCTGCGATGCACAGAGCCTGCCGCACCCGAACATCTTCTCCGAAAGCGGCCGTTCCCTGACCGCGCACCACGCGATGCTGGTGATCCAGGTGACCGACGTCGAGAAACACAACGACGACGTGCCGCAGATCGAGAACAAGGAAGCGTTGCCGGAAACCGTGCAGTGGCTGGTGGACCTGCTGGGTCCGACCGACATCGAGATGGTCACCGAAACCTACTGGCGCGCCACGCACTACATGAGCGATGTTGCCTCCCAGTATGCCGACGGCAAGCTGACCCTGGCCGAGAAAGCCCTGGCCGAGCAGTGCTACTTCGCCGTATGCCGTCGACTGCACAACTCGTTGAAGGCGCGTCAGCGTTCCCACCGTCAGGTGCTGGACGAACTCAACGACAAGCTGGCCGACAAGTACATCTGCAACTTCTCGGTGTTTCAGAGCTTGCCGGACACCTGGGCCATCGATCAGGTGCTGCCGATCATCCCGCTGCACCGCCTCGACGAAGAACCATTGCGTCGTGCAGTGCTGCAAGACCTGACCTGCGACTCCGACGGCAAGATCAACCAGTACGTTGACGAGCAGAGCATCGAAACCAGTCTGCCGGTGCATGCCCTGAACGAAGGCGAGGATTACCTGCTGGGCGTGTTCCTGGTCGGCGCGTATCAGGAAATTCTCGGCGACATGCACAACCTGTTCGGTGACACCGACTCGGTGAACATCTACCAGAACGCCGATGGCAGCGTGTATCACGCGGGCATCGAAACCCACGACACCATCGAAGACATGCTGCGTTACGTGCACTTGTCGCCGGAAGAACTGATGACCCACTACCGCGACAAGTGCGCCAGTGCCCGCATCAGTGCCTCCGAGCGCACCCAGTTCCTCGATGCCCTGCGCCTGGGGCTGACCCGCTCGTCTTACCTGTCTTCCTGAGGTAAGCACTACGCTCATCAGGTTGTCTGAAAATTTACCGTTTGCTGCGGAAATTTCAGATGACCTGGTGAGGCGGCTCTCTAGTTTTCCGAGAAATTTCCCACGTCCTCAGCGAATCAGGCTATTGGTCCTCTTTTCGCGTAGGTCATTTCCTAAGTTGTATTTCAGCTCTCTACTCGGCCATGCCTCTCGGCGAGAATCCCCGGCCGCCCCTCCTGTAGAGAAAAAAACCGATGTTCAATCCAGTCAGCGAGCCTTCATTTCGTCTGGATGTAGCAGGTTTGCACGATGTCTTTGAGGTTTTGGCCTTTACCGGTAGCGAAGCCATCAGTGCACCGTTTGTGTTCGACATTCAATTGCTGATCGCGGATCGGATGCTTGACCTGGCCAGCCTGTTGTACCGTTCCGCCGCTTTGCATTTCGGGCCAGTGGGAAGTTGCGTGCATGGACAATTGCAGGAAATCGTCCAGCGCGATCACGGTGGGGGTGTCAGGCTTTGTCAGGCACGTCTGGGCCCGCGGCTGGCCTGTCTCGCCCAGCGCGTCAGCCAACGGATCTTCAGTGGCCGCACGGTGCCGGAGATACTCGGCCAGGTTCTCAAGGAACACGGCATAGTCGGCAAGGCACGGCGTTTCGAATTGAGTGGTGAATACCCACCTCGGGATTTCTGCACGCAGTACCGAGAGTCGGATCTGCAATTTTGTCAGCGTCTGTGTGCCGAAGAGCGAATTCATTACCGTTTCGAGCACCATGCCAACCTGCATTGCCTGGTGTTCAGCGATGCCCCAAGGGATTTTCCCGTGGGCGAGTTCGCGATGTTCAGGACCGAGGGGGGGGCGCCCGCAGTACGTCAGTTCGAGCATCAGCGCAGTGATCAGTCTGCCGTGCAACTGGCGCAATGTCGTACCGATCTGCCAACCCTGCGCAGCGGTCAGCTGATGCCGCTGGCCGGCCACCCGGTCACGCAATGCAATCATCGTTGGTTGCTGACGAGTGTCGATCATCATGGCAGTCAGGACATGGCGGCGCCTTATCACAATCAGGTCCGGGCACTTCACTGGGCGACACCATTCGAGCCGCCGTGTCCGGCCGCCAAACCCCGGATGCATAGCCTGCACCGCGCGTGGGTGGTCGAAGTCGATGAGCCGACCCCTGATCCCGAAAGGCCGGTGCCGGTGCAATTTGACTGGATCTACCAAGGGGAGGGCGCGGTGTCCAGCCACTGCTGGCTGGCGCTGGACCCACAACTGCAATCCAGCACCGGCGCGACATTGCACGAGGGGACCGAGTTGGTCGTGAGCTTCATCGAAGGAGATCCGGATCAGCCGTTGATCACCGGGGTGCTGCATGTGCCGCAAGCTACCGAAGAATTGGACGCTTGCGTGCCGCCACTGGACGCCGTGAGCGAGAAGGTTCTGCAGCAATGGTTGCATGGCGGTGAACCTCTGATGTTGTTGTGCCTGTTGCCCGGTGGCGGCAGCTTCAATCATTGTGCTCAGGTGCTCTGCAGTTGCCGCGCGGCGACATGGCTTGGCCAGAGCGGCAGCCTATGATTGGCACCCCATCCACGCGTGACTCGCCGCCGCAATGGTTGTTGCTCGATACATCGGCTGCGGTACCCGCCACAGAGATTCTGCGACAGGTGTTTGCCCAGGCACGGTGGTTCTGGTTGTTCGAAGGCACGGAATGGCAGGCGCAGAAAACGCACGGACCGGTACTTGTCGATCTGATGAGTTGCCCGGTTCTGACTGATTTGTGCGACGTCGATGGGCAGCGCTGGCGAGGATTATTGATGGTCAGTGACGTATCGGTCGCACGTTTGCTGGCGCACTTGCGACGCATGCTGACCGTCACTTTCGGTCTGCACCGGGCGATGCTGAGTTACTACAACCCGAACACGGCAAGTTACTTTTTCGACGCCTGTGATGCCGCCGAACTGAGCCGCTGGCTGGGACCGATCAGTCAGATACGCTGGTTCGGTGGAACCTGGGCTGATCGCGCGATGGGGTGTGAAGGCTGGCAATGTTTGCACAATCCGGGGTTGGCGGTGAGGCCGCTGGCAATCGAAGAAGACCTCAGCGCCGGACAACAGGGGAAACTTCAGACTTGCCTGCTTGAACAGTATGCGTGGCGCTGGAGCCGAGCCACCTCTATCGAATATCGCGACCTGTGGGCCAAATTACAGGAAGGATTGGCGCTGGGCTTCAGCCAGCGTGCGGTGCTCGATGACTGGTTGACGTTACGGTTGCAGCATCCTGGCGCTGTGTCCGTGCAGCCGTTGACGGGGCGGACCCAGCAGGAACGCCTCGATCATTTGCGTCGCCTGTGGCAGCGCGATCAGTGAGTGGCACGAGTGAACCAGCCATCGTCGCGCCGCAGATACCAGGCAATCACGCCAAGCGTCAGGCTGCGCAGCAACATGAACAACAGGAAGGTAATCCACAGGCCATGGTTGCCCCAGTCCTGCAGCCACACGCCGAAAGGGATCGCCAGTGCCACCGTCAACAGCATGCCGTTGCGCATTTCCCGGGCACGAGTGGCGCCGATGAACAGGCCATCGAGCAGGTAACTCCAGACCGCAATCAACGGCAGGGCGGCGAGATAGGGCAGATAGACGAACGCGGTGTCACGCACGCTTTGAATGTCGGTCTGCATTTCGATAAAGAGATGCCCGGCGAACAGAAAGAACACCGCAAAACCCAGGCTCGCCAGCAGGGACCAGCCACACGCCACCACCAATGAACGGCGCAGGGCATCGCGATCGCGGGCGCCGATGGCGTGCCCGCACAGGGCTTCCACGGCATGGGCCAGGCCATCGAGGGCGTGGGCGGTCAGCAACAGGCCATTAAGCAATAGGGCGTTGGCGGCGACCGTGGCATCGCCCAGTCGCGCACCTTGCACGGTGATCAGGAAAAACACCGATTGCAGCGCCAGGCTACGGATGAAAATGTCGCGGTTCACCGCCAGCAGCGGCCGCCAGCTCTGCCACACCGCCAACGCGGCCCAGACGATATGCCCGGGGTAGGCACGCAAGGCTTTGCGGGTCATCAGCAAACCGATCAGGGCACCGGTCCACTCGGCAATCACCGAGGCTCGTGCGGCCCCGACCACGCCCCATTCCAGGCCGAGGACGAACCACAGGTTCAGGGCAATATTGACCAGGTTGGTGCTCAGCAGAATCGCCAACGGTGCCCGGGCATTCTGGGTGCCGAGGAACCAGCCGACCAGCGCGTAACTGGCCAGTGCGGCCGGCAGTCCGAATAGTCGAGTGTGGAAAAACTCGCGAGTCAGTTGATCGAGTTCGGCCGACGGTTGCATGAAGTGCAATGCGGCCCCGCTCAACGGTACACCCACTGCACCTAATACGACCGCCAGCCCCATAGCCAGCAGTAACCCTTGCAACAAAATCTGCCGCAACGCCGCGCCATCCCCGCGCCCGGCGGCTTGAGCAGCGAACCCGGTAGTGCCCATGCGCAGAAAACCCATGGCCCAGGCGAGAAAGGTGTACAGGCTGGCACCCACCGCCACGGCGCCGAGTTGATGGGCATGGGGCAGGTGACCGATGACGGTGCTGTCGACCAGCGCCACCAGCGGAACGGAAATATTCGAGAGAATCATCGGCGCGGCCAGCGCCCAGACCCGGCGATGGGTGGGGCGGTCGCGCCAGTCGGCGATCAGGTTGGACATGCAGGCTCCTCGGCGGAGCCGGCATTGTAACGACACATCGCGAGCAAACTGCGATCAATTGTGGCGAGGGCGCTTGTGCAGGGTCTAGTGGATGATCCAGCTGAGCAACCACAGACCCAGCATCAACCAGATGATTCCCATGATGATCGATGCATTGAGAAAGGCGCGAATCGCCGACCACAGCAGAATCAGCCCGAGGATCAGGGTGATGATGCTGACAACCGATGTATCCATGCCCAGCGCCCCGGACAAGCCTTCGACAAAATTGCTGCTGGCATTGCTCAACAGGTTGAACAGCCCGCTGAGGCCATCAACGATGAAACGGATGATCGAGCCAAGTACCTGGCCGAGCCATTCGGAAAAACCTTCTACCTGCATGGAGTGCACGTCCTGATTAAAGAGAATTGAGTCTTGGGCTGTCGATCATGCTGCCGAGTTCCCACTAGCATAGAGCGTTGCACAGTCCCTCCGACAAAAAAACAAAGGTGACACTCAACCGTTGTCACTTGCCATCCTCGGTCATCCCCCTGAAGCTATACGCCTTCAGGAGAGCCCGATGAACCTTGTTGAACTGACCGAACGCCTGCACGCCATCCGTGACCGCAATGACTGGCGGCAATTTCACAGCCCGAAAAACCTGGCCATGGCCGCTAGCGTGGAAATGTCCGAGCTGGTGGAAATTTTCCAGTGGCTGAGCGAAGACCAGTCCCGCCAGTTGCCGGCAGACAAGCTTGCCCACGCCGGGCAGGAAGTTGGCGATATCGTTCTGTATCTGCTGTTGTTGTGCAGTGAGTTGGGCCTGGACATGGAACAAGTGGTGCGCAGCAAACTGGCGGACAGCGAACGGAGGTTCAGCTGATGAGCGACCGTCACTTCGATCAGTTGGCGACCCGTTTCGCTGAAAAAATCTACGGCGGTGCCAAAGGTGCGATCCGTCTGGCGGTGTTGCAGGCCGACCTGTCCGAAACCCTGCCGGATCGTCCGCTGCGCGTGCTGGACATCGGTGCCGGCCTTGGTCACATGTCGTTGTGGCTGGCCGAGCGCGGCCATCAGGTAACCCTTGCCGAACCCGCCGAGCCGATGCTCGACGGCGCTCGCCAGCGTTTTGCAGACGCGGGGCAGACAGCGACGTTCATCCAGGCCCCGTGGCAAGACCTGCTCGGCCAACTTACCGAACCTTACGATCTGGTGCTGTGCCACGCCGTACTGGAATGGCTGGCCGAACCCCATGCGATTCTGCCGGTGCTGCATCAGTTGACCAAGGCCGACGGTTGGCTTTCCCTCGCGTTCTACAACCGCGATGCATTGATTTACCGCAACTTGCTCAAGGGCCACTTCCGCAAGATGCGCAAGAACGACATGGCCGGTGAAAAGCAGAGCCTGACCCCGCAACAGCCCCTTGATCCGCGCGAATTGGCGGCGCAACTTGAAGGTCTGTGGCAGGTCGAAATCCAGAGTGGCGTGCGGGTTTTTCACGATTACATGCCGGTGGAATTCCAGGCCCGCGCCGAGTTGGTGGACTTGCTGGAAATGGAACTGGCCCACCGTCGCCATCCGAGCTTTGCCGGGCTTGGGCGTTACTTGCACTGGATCTGTCGGCCGATCTGATCGGAGCTCGAAATGAAAAGTCGTTCAGGGTTATTGGTGATCTGTCTGGCGCTGACCGCTTGCCAGGGCACCAACCCATATGTGGCCACCTCCAAGCCCTTGCCGCCGGCGCCGCCCGAGGCCGCCAAAACCTTTGACCGCAGTGCCTATCCGGCGCCGGTCCGCGACTATGGGCGCTATCGCAGCTGGGCCTGGCTCGACGGGCATCTGCCTCCTGGCACAGCCTGGGCGGACTCGGCACAAGTCGCCGAAGCTGTCAGCAATGCGCTGGATCAACGCGGTTTGCGCCCATTGCACGATAATCGCCCGGCAGACCTGTTCGTCAGCGCCGACCTGCGCATGGAAACGCGTTTGCGTCAGGCTCGGGACGATTATTACGGTGGTGCGTACTACGGCGGTTATGGCGGCTACAACCACTACGGCAACAGTTACGGTGCGTACACCGCGGTTCCAGTCATCCGCACCTATTCGGAAGAGGTTGTGGTCGTCCAGGTGGACATGTACGACGCCCAGAGCGGTCAACCGGTCTGGAGTTCCAGTGCCGAAACCAGCAACCGTGGCAGTGAAAGTCAGCGCACCGATGCCATTCGGGAGGCTGTGGAAAAGGCCATGTCAGCGTATCCTCCCAGTTAGCTTCTGTAGATAAGAAGCATTTCGCAGGTTCATGCCTTCCACCGGAGAATCATCATGTTCCGCCGTTTAGCTTTACTGGCAGTGGCCGCGCTGCTCAGTGCCTGCGCCGCCAACCAGGTTAATCACGACTATGATGCCAGCCGTGACTTCGCGGCTTATCACAGCTGGAGCTGGAAAGAACCCGCTCTGCAATATCGTCCCGATGATCCACGGATCAAGAGTGACCTGACCGAGCAACGCGTGCGCGAGGCGGTGACCGATCAACTGGATCAGCGTGGCTTGCGCCCGGCAGCCTCGGGCGCCAAGGGTGATTTGAATGTGCAGGCCTACCTGATTGTCGAGGAACGCCAGCAACAGGTGACCACCAACTACGGTGGCGGATGGGGTAACCCATGGTATGGCTACTATGGCGCGCCGATGTACAACGAAACCCGCCTGGTTTCTTACAAGGTCGCGACCATCCAGATCGACCTGCTCGATGGCAAGGACGGCAAGCTGGTGTGGCGCGGCAGCGATGAGCAAATGCTCAGCGGCAGCCCGAATCCATCGGATCGCAGTACGGCCATCCATGAAACGGTCACCCGGATTCTGGCCAATTATCCTCCGCGCAGAACCTGACGTTGGCGCTTTCATGACCCCCTGTTTCGCAGGGGGTTTTTCATTGTCTTAAGTGGCTAGTTGCCAGCAGCCTCGACCACCCTTGTCTACACTGCTTTTCACCAATGGAGGTAGCACCCGGCAGTGCGCCGGCAAAGGAGTGCGCCATGTCTCCCCGTATGCAGTTTCGCGGCCCGGCCCGGCAACGGGGAGCGCTTGGCCTGATGGCCGCTTTGACCTTGACCATGGCCCTGGGCTCCATGCTGTTGGTGGTCGATAGCGGCAGGCTTTATCTGGAGCAGCGCGAGATATAACGGTTGGCGGATGTCGCGGCGCTCGAGGCGGTCAGCCGCAATGGCGATTGCCTGTCACCGGGGATGAGTGCTGCGGGTTACTCGCTCGAAAGTGCCACCCGAAACGGATACAACACCAACGATGGCATGACCCTGGAAACCGCCTGCGGCTCGCTGCAGACAGGGGCCAATAACCTTCGCGCCTTCGTGGTCGATGCGAACAAAAAAGAAGCGGTTCGCGTAATCGTGACCCAAACGGTAACCACCAGTTTCGCGGCGGGCATCTATGCGTTGATGAGCCCGGGCCCCGTCAATCTGACCACCAAACTCAGCGCGACAGCCGTCAGCGCACCGGCCATCTTGCCACCCCTGGCCATGCTGACTATCGGCAGTACGGCGCTGGTGGTTGACTCCAGCAAGTCGGCAGCGTTGAACCTGCTTTTGGGGCAGATGCTCGGGGGCAACCTTAACCTGAGTGTCGCCGGATGGCAGGGCCTGGTCGACACCCAGATCAACCTGCTGGGTTACCTTCGTCCAGGAGAATGTCATGTCTTTTTCCAAGCTTGTTCAGAAGGTCAAATCCGAAATCGCTTTTTATAAAGGGCTGGCGAAAGATACCGAGGGAGCTTCGGGTATTGAGTATGCGATTGTGGCAGCAATGGTCGCCGTGGTAATTGCCGGGCTAAGTAGCGGAGTGGGCACTTCGATCAAGACTCTCTTTGCAACTATCACAACGGCTTTGATTCCTGCTGCTCCGTAGCCAAGGCGTGGGTTACTTGTTATTGCTAAAGGCGGATTTTAATGTCTGCGCTAACTCGTTGCAGGTGCTCGATTTGTTTCGCAAGCCGATTTATCACGTGCGGTTGTTGGAGACGCTGAACAATCTGTTTCCCCAGCCACTTGTTTATCTGGTCAAGGGGTGACTTGGCGGCCTCTGGGCCGACCATGTTGTGGGTTGATTGGGGACATATCCGTTTTTGCGGTTACGGCGGCTTGTGGTTTCGCCCTTACGGCGAGTCACTTTTTTTACAAGCGCCTAAAAAAAGTAACCAAAAAAACGCTCGCCCCGAGCGTCCGGCCCCTCGCTTAGGCTCGGCGTTCCTTCGCTCCGGTATTCATCCGGGGTCATCGCCTCCGGTCGGCTTCGCTTCGACCTCCTCTCGATGTGTTCGACTGCGTCGAACGGCGCTGCGCGCCTACCCCCCGGATGAACACCTCCACTCAGCCTCCCGAAGGGGCGGGTGGATCAAGATCAAGAGCTGCAGGCGAGCTAACGCTCGGCCTGTTGAGTGGTGGAAAGCAGGGGGTGATGCCCCAATCCGTGTAGGAGCTGGCTTGCCAGCGAAGGCGGCCTGCCGGCCGACCTGAATCTTACGGATATACCCAATCCCTGTAGGAGCTGGCTTGCCAGCGAAGGCGGCCTGCCAGCCGACCTGAATCTTACTGTTATACCCAATCCCTGTAGGAGCTGGCCTGCCAGCGAAGGCGGCCTGCCAATCCACATTATGTAGATCCCATAAACCCTGTCAGGCAACCGGCCGCCAATGTCCAACCATGTGCTCCAGGTCTCCCGCGCCCAGCATCTGCAAGTCCCCGCTCGCCCCCGGTGCACTGGCCATCAATGTCACTTCGCTGGGCAGGCGCACGGGTTTCCTGAACTGCACGGCGATTTCGATGTTCGCCGCCGGCAGATGCTCGGCGAGCGCAGCCAGGGTGCGTGCCTTGTTCCACAAACCATGGGAAATCGCAGTCGGGAAACCAAACAACCTGGCACTCGCTGCACTCAGGTGAATCGGGTTGTAGTCGCCGGACACTTTGGCGTACTGCCGGCCAATGTCCGAAGGTGCTTCCCAGCGAGCGACTTCGGTCAATGTCAGCGTCGGCACTATCGACTCTTCAACCGGCTCGCCTTCGAATTTGACGCCGCGACAGAGCATCTGACTTTGCGCTTCCCACAGCGGCCCCAGCTGATCGTCCAGCGTCGTGAGCAGATCGAACGTGGCGCCTTTGGCGTGGGGCTGCAGGTTTTGTACCTGCACGCTGACTCGCACGCGGCTCACTCCACCCATCGGGCGCAACACACGGATGCGATTGCTCAAGTGAATCAAGCCCAACAGTGGAAAGGGAAAGTCTTTGGCGGTGAGCAGTTGCATCTGCAACGCGAAACCGAGGATGTGCGGGTAGGTCGGCGGCAGCAGGCCGTTGTCGACAAAACCGCAGACCTTGCGATAAGCCGCCAGCCGCTTGGGATCGACATTGACCCAGCAGCGCATCCCCGAATCGGGCAGGGTGGTGCCGGTGATTTTGCGGCGTGTCGCTGCCCTTGCATAAAGGCCCGTCAGGCCGGGTTCGCGGTTGAGGGTGTGCCAGTCGGTGATCATGCTCAAGCCCCCAGAACGCTTTGCCCGCAAACCCGCAGCGCTTGCCCGGTGAACGCGCCGGTGCCCGGTTGCGCGAGCCAGGCCACGGTTTCGGCGACGTCTTGCGGCAGACCGCCCTGACCGAGCGAGCTCATGCGTCGCCCGGCTTCGCGCAGGCCGAATGGAATGTGCGCGGTCATTTGCGTTTCGATGAAGCCCGGGGCCACCGCGTTGATGCTGATACCGCGCTCCTGCAACAGGGGGGCCCAGGCCTGCGCAAGGCCAATCAATCCGGCCTTGCTCGCCGCGTAATTGGTTTGCCCGCGATTGCCGGCGATGCCACTGATGGAGGCCAGCAGGATCACTCGGCCGTCGTCGTGCAGCGTACCGTTGTCGAGCAGGGCCTTGGTCAGCACCTGCGGAGCATTGAGGTTGACCGCCAGCACCGCGTCCCAGAATTCGGGGGTCATGTTGGCCAGGGTTTTATCCCGGGTGATGCCCGCGTTGTGCACCACAATGTCGATGCCGTCGGGCAACTGTTCGATCAATTGTGCCGCGGCGTCTTCGGCGCAGATGTCCAGGGTGATGCTGCGGCCACCAAGGCGGGCGGCGAGGGCGTCGAGATCGGTCTTGGCTGACGGAACGTCCAGCAGGATGATGTCGGCGCCGTCACGGGCCAGGGTTTCGGCAATCGAGGCGCCGATACCTCGCGCCGCACCGGTAACCAGCGCCTTGCGCCCGGCGAGCGGTCGCGTCCAGTCCGTTACTTGAGTCGCGCAAGGTTGCAGGCGAAGGACCTGTCCGCTAACAAATGCACTTTTGGGCGAAAGGAAGAACCGTAGCGGGCCTTCGAGTTGATCTTCCGCACCTTCGCCGACGTAGATCAATTGCAGCGTGCCGCCGCTGCGCAGCTCCTTGGCCAGCGACCGGCTGAAGCCCTCCAATGCACGTTGCGCACTGGCGGCGAACGGGTCGCTCAAGGTTTCCGGTGCCCGCCCCAGCACCACCAGATGTGCGCAATGATCGAGATTTTTCATCAGAGGCTGGAAGAATTCGCGCAGCTGTTTGAGTGCGTCGGTGTGCACCAGATCACTGGCGTCAAACACCACGGCCTTGAGTTTTGGCCCGTGACCGGGAATCCATGCCGTGGCCATGGAAGGCTCGGTGCCGTAGCGGTAGATTGCATCGGTCAGGCGGTTGGCAAAGGCGCCGACTTTCTCCGCCAGAGGCCCGCCACCAATCAGCAGTGCACCTTCCACAGGGCGCAACCGTCCTGCTTGCCAACGCTCCAGTCGGGTGGGCGAAGGTAGCCCGAGCGCGCCGACCACACGATGGCCGAAGGACGAGTTGGCGAAGTCGATATAGCGGTCGGACATGGAACGCGCTCCAGTGGCTGAGGTTCAAAGTGTGGACCATGAACGCTGATCAGTCGTTCGATTCACAAGATAAGGCCTACGCTAGATCATTGTAGGAGCTGCCGAAGGCCCGAGCGCGGACCGAGCCTTCGGCAGCTCCTACCGGATTTTGATTTTTCATCAGGAGCTTTTCATGACTCAGTTGCGTCGCGTCGCGATCATCGGCGGTAACCGGATTCCCTTCGCTCGCTCCAACGGCCAATACGCCACGGCCAGCAATCAGTCGATGCTCACCGCCGCCCTCGAAGGCCTGATCGAACGCTACAACTTGCATGGCCAGCGCATCGGTGAAGTGGTCGCCGGCGCAGTGCTGAAATTGTCGCGGGACATGAACCTGACCCGCGAGTGCGTGCTCGGTTCACGGCTGTCACCCGCCACCCCGGCCTATGACATCCAGCAGGCCTGCGGTACCGGGCTGGAAGCGGCGTTGCTGGTGGCGAACAAGATCGCTTTGGGCCAGATCGATAGCGGCATTGCCGGTGGCGTCGACACCACCTCCGATGCGCCGATCAGTGTCAGTGAAGGGCTACGCAGAATTCTGCTGCAAGCCAATCGCGCCAAGACCACCGGCGACAAACTGAAGACCTTCTTGCAATTGCGCCCCAAACACCTGATCCCCGAATTCCCGCGCAACGGCGAACCGCGCACCGGTTTATCCATGGGCGAGCATTGTGAGTTGATGGCCCAGACATGGAACATCCCCCGTGAAGCACAGGATCAACTGGCGTTTGAGAGTCATCAGAAATTGGCCGCGTCTTATGCCGAAGGTTGGCACAACGATCTGATGACACCATTTCTCGGCCTCACCCGCGACAACAACATGCGTGCGGATTCGACGCTGGAAAAACTCGCCTCACTCAAACCGGCCTACGAGAAAAGCGCCAAGGGCACCCTGACGGCGGGCAACTCCACGCCGCTGACCGATGGCGCATCGCTGGTGCTGCTGGGCAGCGAGGAGTGGGCGAAGGAGCGCGGTTTACCGATTCTTGCTTACCTGCGCGATGGCGAAGCGGCGGCAGTGGATTTCGTCAACGGCGCGGAAGGCCTGTTGATGGCGCCGGTCTACGCGGTGCCGCGCCTGCTGTCGCGTAACAGCTTGACCTTGCAGGACTTCGATTACTACGAAATCCACGAAGCTTTCGCCGCGCAAGTGTTGTGCACCTTGAAGGCCTGGGAAGATCCCGAGTACTGCAAAACCCGCCTTGGCCTTGACTCGCCACTGGGCTCAATTGACCGCAGCAAACTCAACGTCAAAGGCAGCTCGTTGGCGGCCGGGCACCCGTTTGCGGCAACCGGCGGGCGCATCGTCGCCAACCTGGCGAAGCTGCTGGATGCGGCGGGCAAGGGACGCGGGTTGATTTCGATTTGTGCCGCGGGTGGGCAGGGCGTGACCGTAATCATCGAAAGGTGATTTGAGTGGGTGTCTGTTTGCAAAAGATCGCAGGCTGCGATCTTTTGATCTTTAAGTGCGGAAGCGGCGCACCGGCCCGTCTAGCTCACTCGACAACCCGGCCAGGCTCTGCGAGTCCAGTCTCGCCGAGTTGGCCAGTTCCGCCACCAACTGCGCATCGTCATGAATCTGGTTGATGTGCCGGTTGATGTCTTCGGCCACCTGATGCTGCTGTTCCGCCGCCGTGGCGATCTGGGTGTTCATGTCGCGGATCACATCCACCGATTCGCGAATCTGCCCGAAGCTGTTGCGTGCTTCACCGATCCGCGTCACCGATTGCTGCGACACTTCCAGGTTCGCGTGCATCTGCTGGGCCACTTGGCTGGTGCGTTTGGCCAGGGCTCGCACTCCATCCGCCACCACGGCAAAACCGCGACCCTGTTCACCTGCGCGCGCCGCTTCAATGGCCGTGTTCAGGGCCAGCAGGTTGGTCTGTTCGGCAATCGAGCGAATGGTCCCGAGGATCGACTGGATGTCGTTGCTGTCTCGCTCCAGCTGTTGCATTGACTGGGCCGACTGTTCGATTTCCTGGCTGAGGCGATCCACGCTGTTCACCGCAGCATCGATCTGTTGCTGACCTTCGCGCGCCTGGCGCTGGCCGCTGTCGGCGGACTCGGCGGCCTGGCTGCAAGAGCGTGCGACTTCGTTGGCGGTGGAGACCATTTCGTGGAATGCCGTGGACACCATGTCCACCGCTTCACGCTGGCGCCCGGCAGCTTCGGCCATCTCGCTGGAAACCTGGGTCGAGCTCCTGGACGTGGCGAGGATCTTGCCCGCGGCGCCGCCGATGCTCTGGATCAAGTTGCGAATCGCGGTCAGGAACTGGTTGAACCAGCTGGCCAGTGGGGCGGTTTCATCACTGCCACGGATTTGCAGGTTCTTCGTCAGGTCGCCTTCGTCTTGGGCGATGCCTTCCAGTCCGCTGGCCACGATACGTAACCGCCGGCGGCGGTGCCGAGGATGGCGTAGGCGTAAGCCGGATGACTGTTACCGAGGTCCTGAAGGAGGGTAAAGACTTTTTTGTCGGCCTCGCCCTGGGGAATGCTTTCGGAGTCAACTCGGGTCCTTGAGTGCGGCATCGCTATTGTTGTCGCAGCGATTGTCGGACAAATCGATTTGTCACTTAGGACTTCGGCTGTTGTCGGAGGAAATTGAGGTCCATTGAGAAATATCCTACAAAGGGTATGAGCCCGGATGTCAGCTTCTGTCACAAATGCCCTTGCAGACCTTGCACTACAGGTCATGCGAGCTCGGCTATGATCTTTGGCGGCTCGGGATGGACACCGCAATGTTGCGATCAATCCGGCACATTGTGTGCTTCTTGTCGTTCCTGGCAGTGTTCATAGGTCGGCCCCCCCTCCCACCCGTGAGTGGATTGCCGTATAACGAATGACTTTCGCGTGTTTGGTAATAAAGGACCCACAATAAAAGCTGATGAAGACTCCAAAACGCATTGAACCCCTGATCGAGGACGGTCTGGTCGACGAGGTGCTGCGCCCACTCATGAGTGGTAAAGAAGCAGCTGTTTATGTGGTGCGCTGCGGCAACGAGTTACGTTGCGCCAAGGTCTACAAGGAGGCGAATAAACGCAGTTTCCGTCAGGCGGCCGAGTATCAGGAAGGCCGTAAGGTACGCAACAGCCGTCAGGCCCGTGCGATGGCCAAGGGCTCGAAGTTTGGCCGCAAGGAAACCGAAGATGCCTGGCAGAACGCCGAAGTGGCGGCGCTGTTTCGTCTGGCCGGTGCCGGTGTGCGGGTGCCCAAACCGTTCGACTTCCTCGAAGGCGTGCTGCTCATGGAGCTGGTGGCCGACGAGTATGGCGATGCGGCGCCGCGTCTGAACGACGTGGTACTGGAGCCGGACCAGGCGCGTGAGTATCACGCGTTCCTGATTTCGCAGATCGTGCTGATGCTGTGTACCGGTCTGGTGCACGGTGACCTGTCCGAGTTCAATGTGCTGCTGACTCCGACCGGCCCGGTAATTATCGACCTGCCGCAAGCGGTGGATGCGGCGGGCAACAACCACGCATTCAGCATGCTGGAACGGGACGTGGGCAACATGGCGTCCTACTTCGGCCGGTTCGCACCGGAACTGAAGAAGACCCGGTATGCCAAAGAAATGTGGGCATTGTATGAGGCCGGCACCCTGCACCCGGCCAGCGTCCTGACCGGCGAGTTTGACGAACCGGAAGAGCTGGCCGACGTGGGCGGCATCATGCGCGAGATCGAGGCTGCACGCCTGGATGAAGAGCGCAAGCAAGCGGCCCGTGCGGCGGATGACGCGCCACCCAACAAGGCCGAAGAACCGCCTCCACCCTGGATGCAGTGATCGGCTAAAGAAAAACCCGGCGTCGGCCGGGTTTTTTTCATCTACCGTAGGAGCTGCCGAAGGCTGCGATCTTTTGATCTTTGCCTCTAAAAAGATCGCAGCCTTCGGCAGCTCCTACATAAGCATTGGGTTTCAGGCTCGAACCGGTTCGGTGCAACAACCCGACTCCAGGTTTTTCAGGATCGGACAATCCGGCCGATGATCGCCCTGACAATGCTCGACCAAATCCTGCAACGTATCGCGCAATTGCCCCAGTTCGCGGATTTTCTGGTTCAGGTCATCAATGTGCTGACGCGCCAGTGCCTTCACATCGGCACTGGCCCGCTGACGGTCTTGCCAGAGGGTCAGCAGTTTGCCGACCTCTTCCAGCGAGAAACCCAAATCCCGCGAGCGTTTGATGAACGCCAGGGTGTGCAGGTCGTCATCGCCATACACCCGGTAACCGCTCTCGGTGCGATGGGCGGCCTTGAGCAAACCGATGGACTCGTAATAACGAATCATCTTTGCGCTCAGGCCGCTATGGCGGGCCGCTTGGCCGATGTTCATCGGTTGTCCTCCAGATCCTCGGGTTTCCAGGTTTTCAACAGTAGCGCATTGCTGACCACGCTGACGCTCGACAAGGCCATCGCCGCACCGGCCAGCACCGGATTGAGGAAGCCGAACGCCGCCAGCGGGATGCCGATCAGGTTATAAACGAAGGCCCAGAACAGGTTCTGACGAATCTTCGCGTAGGTCTTGCGGCTGATCTCCAGTGCTGCCGGCACCAGGCGCGGATCGCCACGCATCAGGGTGATCCCGGCCGCGTGCATGGCCACGTCGGTGCCACCGCCCATGGCGATACCGATGTCGGCTGCTGCGAGGGCCGGGGCATCGTTGATGCCATCACCGACCATCGCCACCACACCGGTTTTCTTCAACGTTGCAACCGTGGCGGCTTTGTCCGCTGGCAGCACTTCGGCGTGCACGTCAGTAATGCCCAGCGCTTGGGCAACTACGTTGGCGCTGCCGCGATTGTCACCGGTCAGCAAGTGGCTGCTGATGTGGCGGACGGCGAGTTGCTGCACGGCTTGCAGCGCACCGGGTTTGAGGGTGTCACCGAAGGCGAACAGGCCCAGCACGCGCGGGTCGGGGCTTTGCTCGATCAACCAGGACAAGGTCCGGCCTTCGGTTTCCCAAGCGGTGGCCGAATCGGCCAGTGAGCCGGGTTCTAAACCGCAGTCTTGCAACAGGCGACGGTTGCCCAGCGCCAACCGACGTCCCTCAAGGGTTCCGGCAATACCGCGCCCTGTCAGGGACTGGCTGTCGGTGACATCGGACACGCTCAAGTCGCGTTCCGCGCAGGCGTCGAGAACCGCTTTGGCCAGCGGATGCTCGCTACCGCGTTGCAGGGCACCGGCCAGTTGCAACAGGGTCGCTTCGTCACCGTCGATCGCACTCAAATGCGCGATGCGCGGTGCGCCAGACGTCAATGTGCCGGTCTTGTCGAACACCACGGCGCCGACTTCATGGGCACGCTCCAATGCCTCGGCATCTTTGATCAGAATCCCGTATCGCGCCGCGACCCCGGTGCCGGCCATGATCGCCGTCGGTGTGGCCAGCCCGAGGGCGCAAGGGCAGGCGATCACGAGCACGGCGACAGCGTTGATCAGCGCGGTTTCCATTGGCGCGCCGTACAGCCACCATCCGATCAGGGTTGCCAAGGCAATCAGCAGCACCGTGGGCACAAACACCTGGCTGACTTTATCCACCAGTTTCTGGATCGGCGCTTTCGCGGCCTGGGCGTCTTCCACCAGGCGGATGATCCGCGCCAACACGGTTTCTGCACCGAGGGCCTGGGTGCGTACCAGCAACCGGCCTTCACCGTTGATCGCGCCACCTGTGACCTTGTCACCGGGTTGTTTGGGCACCGGCAGGCTCTCACCGCTGATCAGGGCCTCGTCGGCATGGCTCTGGCCTTCGATCACTTCGCCATCCACCGGGAAGCGCTCGCCGGGTTTGACCATCACCAGGTCATGAAGGCGCAGGGCGCTGATGGCGACTTCTTGCTCGCGCCCATCGATCACCTGAATCGCCCGTTCCGGACGCAAGGCTTCAAGTGCGCGGATAGCGCTGGCTGTCTGGCGCTTGGCGCGGCTTTCGAGATATTTACCCAGCAACACCAGGGCAATCACCACCGCCGAGGCTTCGAAATACAGATGCGGCATGCGATCGGTGGCCGTGGCCCATTCGTACACACTCAAGCCATAACCGGCGCTGGTGCCGAGGGCTACCAGCAAGTCCATGTTGCCCGCCCCGGCGCGCACGGCTTTCCACGCAGCGACATAAAACCGTGCGCCGAAGATGAATTGCACCGGCGTGGCCAGGGCGAATTGCGCCCAGGCCGGAAGCATCCAGTGCACGCCGAACGGCTGCAACAGCATCGGCAGCACCAGTGGCAAGGCGAGGGCGATGGCCATGATCAAGGCCAGACGCTCGCGGTGCAGGCGCTGTTGCTGGTTATCGGCAGGTGGGTGGTCGGCTTCCCGGACGCTGGCGGTGTAACCAGCTTTGGTCACGGCGGCGATCAGGATTTGCGGGTCGATCTGGCCGAGTAGTTCGAGGTGGGCGCGTTCGTTGGCCAGATTGACGCTGACGCTCTTCACCCCCGGCACTTTGTTCAGCGCACGTTCGACGCGACCGACGCAGGAAGCACACGTCATGCCGTCGATGCTCAATTCCAGACTGTGCTGTGGTACGCCATAACCGGCTCTTTCCACCGCCTCCATCAACGCGGGCAGGCTGCCAGAAGGCGCCTGGACTCGCGCCTGTTCAGTGGCGAGGTTGACGCTGACGGCACTGGCGCCGATGACGTTACTCAAGGCGCGTTCGACACGGCCCGCGCAACTGGCGCAGGTCATGCCGGTTATCGGCAGATCGAACGTGGTGGAATCGGACATCGGTCGCACTCCCTGTAGTAGATGACCACAGGATCAACCTTGCCATGCTGGCAAGGTCAAGCACCAATCTGATATTCACCGCAGATCCAATTGTAGGAGCAAGCTTGCTCGCGATGGCGGCGGCACATCCAATATGGATGTAAGTGTCAGACCGCTATCGTGAGCAGGCTCGTTCCTACAAGGGGTGTGTCAGTAGCCGAGATCGGCGCGCTTCAGGTACATCCCTTCCCGCGTCATCGCGATCCGGTACTTCAGCACATCACCCGCCCTGAGCTGGATGTCCTGAGAGCCCGGCGCGAGCATGCCCGGGTTGCATCCCGGTGCCTGGCCAGGCAGCAGTTTAAGACGCAAGGTCACATTGCCCGGCGGCAGGTTGAAAGACGTGCTTTGCTCCTGAAACAGCCGCGCCGCCAGTTGATCCTGGATGTACACGCCGATTTCGCAGCTCGTCGCAACTTCCAGCCGCTCGCGGGAAATGATCAGCACGCCATAATCCTCCCCGGCAGCATTGGCTGAGGACACCGCGGCGAAGAGGCTGAGAAAGCCAAACAGGCTGAAAGCTGACCAGCGCATAGGCTGCATCTCCTGAGTTCAAGTCATTGATGGACGCAGCTTGGCCGAGGCCGGCGCCGATTGCCAGCCCGGCAGATCACTTCAGAACTTGACCTTGCCATGGTGGCAAGCTCCAGACTGCTCACAACCGTCATCCAAGGAGTCTTCCCATGCAAGTGTTCAACGTTGAAGGTATGTCCTGCGGTCACTGCGTCAAGGCCATCACTCAGGCTGTCCAGGCAAAGGACCCCGCGGCCAGCGTGCGCGTCGATCTGAAGGCCCGAGAAGTTGGCGTGGAAAGCGCGCTGACCGCTCAGCAAGTCGTCGAGGCGATTAGCGAGGAAGGCTACGCAGTAAAGCTGATCTGATCTTTTTAATAGTTAGCGAGCTATCTTTATGTGCAAGGCGTCCATGCGCGGCTAGACTGTCGGGCTGCTGACTTCTGCCGCACTGGATGCCTGATGAACTTTCGTACCATTTTGATTCTTGGCGCCTTGAGCGCGTTCGGTCCGCTGGCGATCGATTTCTATCTGCCCGCCTTTCCGGCCATGGCCCTCGCCTTCGGTACGGACGAAACACACGTTCAGATGACGCTGGCGGCGTACTTCCTCGGCCTGTCCATTGGTCAACTGGCTTATGGTCCGGTGGCGGATCGGTTCGGGCGACGCATGCCATTGCTGGCCGGTGTCGGGCTGTTCACGGCCGCTTCCCTGGCCTGCGCTTATGCGCCGAATCTGGAGTGGCTGATCGGTGCGCGTTTCATCCAGGCGTTGGGTGGATGCGCGGGGATGGTAATTTCCCGGGCGGTGGTCAGCGATAAATGTGATGCAGTGGGTTCGGCGAAAGTCTTTTCGCAACTCATGCTGGTGATGGGGCTGGCGCCTATCCTCGCGCCGATGCTCGGCGGGCTGTTGGTCAACACCACAGGCTGGCAGTCGATCTTTCTTGTCCTGTCCGGTTTCAGTGCATTGGCGGGCCTGGCCATCGCCTTGGGATTGCCGGAGAGTCTGCCGGCTCACATACCGCGTCAACCGCTCTCGGGTGCATTGCGTCAGTACGGTCGGTTACTGGCCGATTCGGTGTACCTCGGACATGCCCTGATCGGTGGCATCGCCATCGCCGGGATGTTTTCCTACATTGCGGGCTCACCGTTCGTCTTCATCAAACTCTACGGTGTTCCGGCTGAGCATTTCGGCTGGCTGTTCGGCATCAATGCGCTGGGGTTTATTCTGGTGGCACAGATCAACGCTCGCTTGCTGACCAAACGTGGACCGGCTTTTCTGCTGGCGCGCGCGGTTTGGGTTTACCTCGGTGCCGGTTTGACCCTGCTTGCGGTCAGCGCTCTGCACCCCGAGCACCTATGGCCGCTGTTGATTCCCTTGTTCATCTGCATCGCCAGCCTCGGTTGTATCCTGCCCAATGCCTCGGCGTGTGCCATGAACGGGCAGGGCGCCCGCGCCGGCAGTGCTTCGGCGATGCTTGGTTGCCTGCAGTTCAGTGTCGCAGCCGGCGCGGCGGCACTGGTCGGTGTGTTGCACGACGGCAGCGCCGTGCCGATGGCAATGGTCATCAGCCTGTGTGGAATTCTGGTGGTGAGCGCGACGATGCTCACCCGACGTCTGCAAAATGCCCGGGCGCTGGCGCAAGCCCAGGTTTGAGTCAGCCATCAGCCGGCAGCGCGCTGCGGGTGGAGATCGGGAAGTTGATGAGGGGCGTGGATGCGCGCTTCAAGGAGACGCGTGAAAGCGCGAGCTTCTGCTTCGCTGCGGAAGGTGACTGCATGCTGGTCCAGACGGACCTGCCACTGGGATTTTGCCAATTCTTTTATCAGGATCTTCACAGCTGATCTCCTCTCGTAAAAGACGTTCACGCAAAAGACTGCCTCGCAGGAGATTCGATTGTAGTCCTGAATACGAGCACCAATGTGACAAGGATCAACTGTCGGACTGACGGTTTGTAACGAAAAAAAACACTCTTTTTCGGCCGTATGAATCGCAGCCGCGTGCGACCGGAGCATCCCGGTCGCACACGGCGTAAACGTAGCGAGTGATGAAAATCGCGACCGATTTCTTCAGCGCTTCAGAACCCTTCCAGCACAATCTTGCCCTTGGATTTTCCGCTTTCCAGCAGCGCATGGGCTCGGCGCAGGTTCGTGGCATTGATCGTGCCGAAGTGTTCCCCGACCGTGGTTTTCAGTGTACCGGCGTCAATCAACTGGGCGACTCGGTTAAGCAGTTTGTGCTGCTCGATCATGTCGTCGGTTTCAAACAGCGAGCGGGTGTACATGAACTCCCAGTGCAACGACAGGCTCTTGCGTTTGAGCTTGGTCACGTCCAGCGACTTGGGATCATCGATCAGCGCCAGTTTGCCTTGGGGCGCCAATGCCTCGACCAGTTGATCCAGGTGCTGGTCGGTCTGGGTCAGGCTGGCAACGTGGGTCACCTGATCAATGCCGGCCTGTTTGAGTGCTTCGCTCAAGGGCAGGTTGTGATCGATGACCAGATCGGCGCCAAGTGCTTTCACCCAGCTCTGGGTTTGCGGTCGCGAAGCGCTGCCGATGACGGTCAGACCGGTGAGTTGTTTGGCCAGTTGCACCAGAATCGAACCCACGCCGCCTGCGGCACCGACGATCAGCAAACGCTGGCCTTCGTCGGTTTCTCCTTCGCGCACTTGCAGGCGTTCGAACAGCAGTTCCCAGGCGGTAATGGCGGTCAACGGCAGCGCGGCGGCTTCGGCGAAGCCGAGGGTTTTCGGCATATGCCCAACAATGCGTTCATCCACCACGTGCAGTTCGCTGTTGCCGCCAGCGCGAGCGATGGAACCGGCGTAGAACACCTTGTCGCCGGCCTTGAACAACGTGACTTCGCTACCGACGGACTTGACCACGCCGGCCACGTCCCAGCCCAGCACCTTGGCGGCACCGTTTTCAGGCTGGACGTTCTGGCGAACCTTGGTGTCCACCGGGTTTACGGAAATGGCTTTGACTTCCACCAGCAGGTCGCGAGTGCCGGCGACCGGTTCCGGCAGCTCGATGTCTTGCAGGGCTTTTTCGTCGCTGATCGGTAATGAGGCGTAGTAGGCAATGGCTTTCATGGTCAGTTCCTGAGCATTAATAAAGAAGAGATTCGATGGCGCAGATGATTAGCTATTTTTCCTGGAGATAAAACCGGCTAAAACAGCAGTCTCTTTCAATGCTTTTTTGATAATCGGTATTCTGGATGCTACGTTTCGATGACTTGCAGTTGTTTGTCCGGGCGGCGGACCTGGGCAGTCTGTCTGCTGCCGCAAGGGGCATGGACATGTCGCCGGCGGTGGCCAGTGCAGCATTGAAGCGAATTGAGCAGCAACTCGGTGCCCGGTTGCTCGCCCGCTCGACCCGCAGCCTGCGCCTGACCGCCGAAGGTGAAGGCTTTCTTGAATACGCCCGGGCAGCGTTGAGCAATCTTGACGAAGGCCGGCGTCTGTTGGCCAGCGGTCAGGATCAGGTCAGTGGCGTCTTGCAGTTATCGGCGCCGTCGGACTTCGGGCGCAATTTGCTGTTGCCCTGGCTGGACGAGTTTCAGCGCGAGCATCCGAAACTTACCGTGCGCTTGTTGCTGGGTGACCGTATCGCTGATTTGTTTCGCCAGCCTGTGGATATTGCCCTGCGCTATGGCGAGCCGGAAGACTCCAGCCTGGTAGCCCTGCCAATCGCCCCGCAGAACCGTCGCGTGCTGTGCGCGGCGCCGGAGTACCTGGCCCGGCATGGCGAGCCGCGGCATCTGGAGCAGTTGGCGCAGCACAATTGCCTGTTGTACATGCTGGGCAGTCGCGTTCACGACCATTGGCGTTTTCACGACGGCAAGCGAGAGGTCGGCCTGACCGTCAGCGGTGATCGTTTCAGCGACGACGCCGATGTCGTGCGGCTGTGGGCCGTGGCCGGTGCCGGTATCGCTTACAAATCCTGGCTGGATGTGGCCGGTGATGTCCTTGCCGGTCGCTTGACAGTGCTGCTGCCCGAATTGCTTTGTGAGCGTGCACCACTGAATCTGTTGTGCGCCCATCGCGCACAATTGAGTAAGCCCGTGAACTTGTTGCGAGAAATGCTGGCCAGTCGATGCAGCCGCTTGAGCGTTCATTTTCCGGGGTTGACGGCTATCGACGATTAGTCGCAGGAAAATAGCGAAATTTCCTTCAGGAACTATCAGCACCCTTGGTTTGCGAAGGGCAGGAACCGGAGGTTAACCCGCCTATACTAGCGCTCGCCTCAGGTATGCAGCGTCGATCGCAATGACGAGGCCTCGCATACCCCGAGCCTGACCTCTGCAGTCGCTGCCCGTTGATGGCTCAGGTGCGCGAAGACTTTGCCCGGGTAAAGGCGGTTTCCTCGGATTGGCCTACGACACATTACTGTTCAAGGGGTCTCTGGACAGTGGACGAAACGATTCAACAGGGAGTGAATACATGGAACATGCACCTTGCATCAGCCAGATCGCCACATTGCTGGCTGACCCAAAGCGCAGCGCAATGATGTGGGCTTTGATGGATGGCTCGGCGCGGCAAACCGAAGACCTGGCCTTGTTGGCCGGCCTCTCACCGTCTTCGGCCAGTGCACACCTGGGGCGTTTGTCCGCCGGAGGTCTGTTGAAAGTTGAAATCCGAGGGCGCAAGCGTTTTTTCCGCCTCTCGGCTCCGGAGGTCGGTGCGGCGATCGAAGCACTGGCCAGTGCGACGCTGGCCAGCACGCCCCAGGACATTCCGCAGATTTTCAAGCGCGCCGCTCCGCTGGCCAAACCTCAGGTGGTGCGTTCGTCATTGTTGAGCGCGCGGCTTTGCGACAACCATTTGGGCGGGACGCTGGCTGCTGATCTGTATCAGCGTTTGCTGGATGCCGGCTGGATCGAGCAGTTCGAAAGGCGTGTGACGATCACCCTCAAGGGCTCCACCGAATTGGCAGCACGCGGTGTCTACATTCAAGCACTGGCGCATCACAACGGCAGGGCTGCGTGTGCCTGTCCTGACTGGAGTGAAAGACGTCCGCACCTGGGGGGATCATTGGGGGCTGCGTTATTGCAGCTGTTCATGCAGTCCGGCTGGTTGACGCTACCGAACGACTCACGGGCCTTGCAGGTCACCGCCATCGGACAGCGGGAAATCCATCGGCTCGCCACACAAGGCGAACTGGAAATGGCGCTGTAGGCGCCTGGCTTGCTGGCGAAGGCGTTCACCGGCAAGCCAGGCTCTACAAAATGTAATGCGCGCAGGCTTACGGTTTTACCAACCGTGCGTCCAGGCTGTTCTGCGCCAAGCGTTTTGCCTGGTCCTGTGTCATGCCCAAATGGGTATGCAGTGCATGGAAGTTCTCGGTGACGTAGCCGCCGAAGTACGCTGGATCATCTGAATTCACGGTCACCTTCACGCCACGCTCGAGCATGTCGAGGATGTTGTGCTGCGACATGTGATCGAACACGCAGAGTTTGGTGTTCGACAACGGGCACACGGTCAGCGGAATCTGCTCGTCGATGATCCGCTGCATCAGGCGCTCGTCTTCGATGGCGCGAACACCATGGTCGATTCGCTGGATTTTCAGCAGGTCCAGGGCTTCCCAGATGTACTCGGGCGGGCCTTCTTCGCCGGCGTGGGCAACGGTCAGGAAACCTTCACCACGTGCACGATCGAATACGCGCTGGAACTTGCTCGGTGGGTGGCCCATTTCAGAGCTGTCCAGGCCAACCGCTACAAACGCATCGCGGAACGGCAGGGCCTGGTCCAGGGTTTTCTGCGCTTGTTCTTCACTCAAGTGACGCAAGAAGCTCAGGATCAAGCCGCTGGTGATGCCCAGTTGCTGTTCGCCATCCTTGAGCGCGGCGGCGATGCCATTGAGCACCACTTCGAATGGAATGCCACGGTCGGTGTGGGTCTGCGGATCGAAGAACGGCTCGGTGTGAACAACGTTCTGCTGTTTGCAGCGCAGCAGGTAGGCCCAGGTCAGGTCGTAGAAATCCTGGGAGGTGCGCAGCACGTCGGCCCCTCGGTAATAGAGGTCGAGGAACTCTTGAAGATTGTTGAAGGCGTAGGCCTTGCGCAAGGTGTCGACATCGCTCCACGGCAGGGCGATCTTGTTGCGTTCGGCCAGGGCAAATAGCAACTCGGGCTCCAGCGAGCCTTCCAGGTGCAGGTGCAGTTCTGCCTTGGGCAGGGCGTTCAGCCAGTCGTACATAATTCTTTTCTCATCAGGTGCAATGGTCGCCATTCTACAGAGGCTAGCGGCGACATTTGGTAAAACCTGACCAGCCGGTTCATTACACGGCTTCCTGTTCCCGTCGATAGGCGTAGGTATCAGCGAAACGCGAGAGCAGGAATTCGGCGCAAGTGGTGGTCGGATATTTCGCCGGATGCCGCTCATCCTGACAACCGGGCAGACATTCGATCCGAGTGTCGGGGTGTGGCTCGGCAAAGAAGGGCATCGAATAGCGGTCCACACCGAGCGGGCTGATCACCCGGTGCGGCGTCGACAGGTAACGGTCATTGCTCCAACGCGCCATCATGTCGCCGAGGTTGACCACGAACGTACCTTCGATCGGCGGCGCGTCGATCCATTCACCTTTGACGTTGCGTACTTGCAGGCCACCGGCGGCATCCTGGTAGAGCAGCGTGATGCAGCCGTAATCGGTGTGGGCGCCGGCGCCTTGTTGCTCATCGGAACTGGCGGCATGGCGCGGCGGGTAGTGGATCATGCGCAGGACGCTGACCGGCTCGCTGAAGCGCGAATCGAAAAAATCCCGTTCGATGCCGAGCGCCAGAGTCATTGCCCGCAACAATGTTTGCGCCAAGGCCTGCATGTCGACGTAGTGCTGCTCCATCAGCGCTTCCCAACCGGGCAGTGACGGATGACGGTTGGGACCGCGCAAGGGTTTTTCTGCCAGCACATCGGGATGTTCGAGCGGCAAGTGAAGACCCATGTCGAAGGTTTCTTTCAAGTCGCTCGGCTTGCTCGGATCGAGTTGTTCGGTGGCGATGGCGCCGTAGCCACGATGATGGCGCGTCTGGGTGATATCGATCTTGAGCTTTTCAGCGCAAGGTTGGGCGAAGAAGTGTTTGGCATGGTCTAGCAGTGCATTGATGCGCTCGGCGCTGATGGGATGCCCCTTGATGTAGAAAAATCCCCAATCGCGGCAGGCACGGTCGATGTGTGCGGCGACGGCTTGCCAGGCGTTTTGGTCATTGCTGTAGAGCGGGCTGATATCGATGACGGGAAGGCTGTTCATACACAATCCTGAATACGCTGAATATCAACTGTGGGAGCCAGCCTGCTGGCGATAGCGGTGTGTCATTCAACAAAAAAGTCGCCTGATACACCGTCATCGCTAGCAGGCTAGCTCGCACAGGGTTTGTGTGGGGAGCAAAATTTACTTCGGCATCTCGGCCTTCATGCCTTCCACGTAGTAATTCATCGACGCCAGCTGCGCATTGGTCGCGCTCACGCCTGCCGGTATTTTCTCGACGCCGGCCTGATCCTTGATCGGTCCGGTAAACGGATGCAGGGCACCGCTCTTGATGTCAGCGATGATCTGCTCGGCTTCGGTTTTTACCGCAGCCGGCACCAGATCGCTGATCGGCAGTTCAACCGTGCCTTCTTTCAAGCCACCCCAGTAATCCTGGGGTTTCCAGGTATGGTCGATCAGACTTTGGGTCGCCTGGATGTAGTGTGGACCCCAGTCGTTGACGATGGAGGTCAGCACCGCTTTGGGCCCGAAGTGCGCCATGTCCGAAGCGTAGCCCACGGCGTACACACCGCGACGCTCGGCTGCCTGGATCGGCGCCGGGCTGTCGGTGTGCTGGAACACCACGTCCACGCCCTGATCAATCAGCGCGTTGGCTGCGTCGGCTTCCTTGCCCGGATCGAACCAGGAGTTGACCCACACGACTTTGATTTCGGTGCCAGGGTTGTATTTGTTCAGAGCCAGTTGGATGGCGTTGATGTCGCGGATCACTTCCGGAATCGGGAACGAGGCGACGTAGCCGACCTTTTTGGTCTTGGTCATCTTCGCCGCAAGGAAACCGCCGACGTAGCGACCTTCATAGGTACGCGCCAGGTAGGTGCCCAGATTTTTGTCCTGCTTGTAGCCGGTGGCGTGTTCGAAGGTCACTTTGGGAAATTGTTTGGCGACCTTCAGTGTCGGGTTCATGTAGCCGAAGGACGTGGTGAAGATCAGGTCGTACTTGTCCTTGGCCATGTTGCGGATCACCCGCTCGGCATCGGCCCCTTCGGCGACGTTTTCCACATAGTTGGTGGTGATCTGGTCGCCGAATTTTTCAACCAGTTCCTTGCGCCCCTGTTCATGCTGATACGTCCAGCCGTGGTCACCGATCGGGCCGATATAGACGAAGCCGACTTTCAGCGGGTCGGCCGCATTCGCGGTCAGACTGGCGCTCAGACCGATGGCCGCCGCAACGGCGCAAAGCAGCTTCTTCAACGGACGTTTGTGCATGAATTGAAACTCCATTTTGTTGTGTGGTTGGCTGGGCGCTTGGGCCTGACAAGGCCAATGCAAAATGCTGACCAACAAGACAACAAAAGGCTTTGGACCGAGGCGCGGCCTTCGCGGGCAAGCCCGCTCCCACAAAAACGCCGCGATCCTTATAGGCGCGAGCCTGCTCGTGATAGGTCCTCTGAGACCGATAAAAGTGCAACGCCTGGCGCAGCTGCCATCCACTGGTGCGCTAAGGTTTAACGAAACGTTAGCTCCACCGCGCAGTCAGTCACTTATCCGTTACTCCACGGCAAAAGGCCCGACATGCTCTCTGTTCTCAAGCAAGAAACCTTTCTGCTGCTGGCCCTGATTGCCGCCGTGGTGGCCTATCCGCTGGAGCACTGGATGCTCCACAGCGGTCAGGCTGTTGCATTGACCGCCGGGCTGGTGCTGATCGCGTTCATCGTCGCGGCCTCCATGCGCGTGGCCCATCAGGCTGAACTGCTGGCGGAGAAAGTCGGCGATCCCTACGGCACGATGATCCTGACCCTGGCCGCCGTGCTGGTGGAAGTGGTGATCCTGGCGATCATGATGAGCAATGAAGCGTCGGCCACGCTGGTGCGTGACACGATTTACTCGGCCGTGATGCTCGACATCAACGGCATCCTTGGCCTGGCCGCATTGATGGGCGGGCTCAAGCATGGCGAGCAGTCCTACAACGATGATTCTGCGCGTAGCTATGGGGTGATGATTCTCACGGCCATGGGCGTGTCGATGGTGGTGCCGGAGTTCATTCCAGAAGCCAACTGGAAGCTTTATTCCGCGTTTACCATCGGCGCAATGGTGGTGCTGTACGCTTTGTTTTTGCGCATGCAGGTCGGTCCGCACAGCTATTTTTTCAGTTACAGCTACCCGGACAAACGCCGCAGGAAAGAGCCAGGCGAAGAACCTCAGCCGGTCAATCTGACGCTGTCCATCGGGCTGTTGGTATTTGGCGTGGTGGTGATTGGCGCGCTGGCCGAGGTAATGTCCAAGACCCTCGACCTGGGCCTGGAAGGAACGGGTGCACCGCCGGTGATCACGGCGATTCTGGTCGCGGCGATTTCAGCGGCGCCGGAAATTCTGACCGCGTTGCGCGCCGCGTTGGCCAATCGCATGCAGTCGGTGGTGAACATCGCGTTGGGGGCGTCGCTGTCGACGGTGATCCTGACGGTCCCGGTGATGGAAGCGATGGCGCTCTACACCGGCCAGCCCTTTCAGATGGCGATGACCCCGGTGCAGACCGTGATGATTTTCATCACCCTGATCGTCAGCGCGATCAACCTCAACGACGGCGAAACCAACGCTATCGAAGGCATGACGCATTTTGTTTTGTTTGCGACGTTCATCATGTTGTCGCTGTTGGGTCTTTAAAAGCTTCGCCAGCAAGCAGGCTCCTACGAAAGCAACCCTGTAGGAGCCGGCTTGCTGGCGATGGCGTCCTATCAGACGCCGCTGATCAACTGCCGAGCCGCCTGGCTGTGATCGGCAATCAATCCCTTCAGATCCAGCCCTTCAACCTGCCCGTCAATCACTCGCCATTTGCCACCGACCATCACCCGATCCGCGCGATCCGCACCGCACAGCAGCAATGCCGAGACCGGATCATGGCTGCCGGAGAAGCGCAGCTCATCAAGCTTGAACAATGCCAGGTCGGCCTGCTTGCCCACGGCCAGTTCGCCGATATCGGTCCGTCCCAGCAGACTGGCCGACCCCTTGGTCGCCCAACCCAGCACGCGCTCTGGCGTGATCTTTTCGGCGCCGTAACGCAGGCGCTGGATGTACAGCGCCTGACGCGCTTCAAGCATCATGTTCGACGCATCATTGGACGCCGACCCGTCCACACCCAGGCCAAGCAGGGCGCCGGCATCGGTCAAGTCAATGCTTGGGCAGATGCCCGAAGCCAGACGCATGTTAGAACTCGGGCAATGGCAGATACCGGTTTTGGCGTCGCCGAGGCGGGCGATTTCGTCCGGGTTGAAGTGGATGCCGTGGGCCAGCCAGGTGCGTGGGCCGAGCCAGCCGACGCTGTCCAGATAATCCACGGTCCGCAGGCCGAAACGCTGCAGGCAGAAGTCTTCTTCGTCGAGGGTTTCGGCCAGGTGCGTGTGCAGGCGCACGTCGAGTTTGTTGGCCAGTTCGGCGCTGGCGGACATGATTTCCGGCGTCACCGAGAACGGCGAGCAGGGCGCCAGGGCGATCTGGATCTGCGCACCGTCGCCGCGTTCGTGGTACTCGGCGATCAGGCGCTGGCTGTCGTCGAGAATCACCTGACCTTCCTGCACCGTTTGCTGGGGTGGCAGGCCGCCGTCCTTTTCGCCGAGGCTCATCGAACCGCGCGTCAACATGGCGCGCATGCCCAGTTCGCGGACGCTTTCGACTTGCACGTCAATCGCGTTTTCCAGGCCTTCGGGGAACAGGTAATGGTGGTCGGCGGCGGTAGTGCAGCCGGACAGCAGCAATTCGGCCAAGGCGACTTTGGTGGCGAGGGCGAGTTTTTCCGGGGTCAGGCGTGCCCAGACCGGGTAGAGGGTTTTCAGCCATGGGAACAACGGCTGATTGACCACTGGCGCCCAGGCACGGGTCAGGGTCTGGTAGAAATGGTGATGGGTGTTGATCAGGCCCGGGAGGATCACATGTTCGCGGGCATCGAACACTTCATTGCATGGCGCGGACGGTTGCTGGCCGACGCCGAGCACTTCGACGATTACACCGTCTTGCAGCACCAGGCCGCCACGGGCATCGAGCTCGTTGGAGGTGAAAATGGCGAGGGGATTTTTTAACCAGGTACGGGTCGCAGGCATGTTGGCCGGCTCCTCTGAAAGTTGGGTTCAGGGTTGCCAGCTCAGTGTTGCCCTGTCTGCTGATCCAGGGTCGCCGGGGAGGCGAGGGGCGCAGTGTCGATCAAAACGTCGATGCCGGCAAGCCCGGCCCGACAAGACAACAAATAACCTACAGGTGGGCGGTAGTGTTACCAGGGAATGGTCTCACCCCGGTAATTGATGAAGTGATGCCCACCTTTGCCAACAAACGCATTCACCTGATCGACCAGGCCGCGCGTGCTGGTGTCCACATCGATATCCGCGCCTTCACCGCCCATATCGGTTTTCACCCAGCCCGGATGCAACGACAGCACGGTAAGTCGGGTGTCGCCCAATTGAGTGACAAAGCTGTTGGTCATCGAATTCAGCGCCGCCTTGCTGGCCTTGTACAGCGCCAGCTCCGGCGCGTCGGGCATGGTCACGCTGCCCAGCACCGAACTCATGAATGCCAGCAGGCCAGTATCGGGACGAAGCTGCCCGACAAAGTGCTGGGCCAGGTTGATGGGCGCCACGGCATTGGTAAAAAACAGCTGACCGACTTCGGCCATCGTTGCCCCACCGTTCGGCGTTTGAACGTCCGGGCCTTTGACGCCGGCATTGACGAACAGCAAGTCAAATACCTCGCCATTGAGTTGCTGGCTCAGGGCAAGCACGGCTTGCTGATCGTCCATGTCGAGTTTTTCGATCCGCACCTTGCCCAACGCCTGCAGGGCTTCGGCATTCTGTGGATTGCGTACGGTAGCGGTGACTTGCCAGCCATCGGCCAGCAGGGTTTTCACCAGGCCGAGGCCCAACCCGCGAGAGGCACCAATGATGAGTGCGTTTTTTGCCGTGGACATGAGTGGCTTCCTTGAAAAGTCAGGGTCGTGGATTCAATGGACACTGTTGCCCGAGTCGTTGTTGCAACTCATCGCGCAACGCGCCGAGTTCAGCCATTCGGGCTTCGATCAGTTTGAGTTTGTCTTGCAGCAATTGCGTGACAGCGCTGTCGGGATCGGGCGACTGCCAGATTGCCGCGACGCTGTGGCCAATCTCGCTGAGGCTGAAGCCCAGCCGTTGAGCGGTCTTGATGTATTGCACCAGCTGCACCATGTCCGCCGGATAATCGCGATACCCATTGGCGCTGCGTTGAGCCGCGATCAAACCGCGCTGCTCGTAGAAACGCAGTGTGTCGCGGCTGACGGCGCTGGCCTGGGCTAATTCACCGATGCGCATCATGACGTCTCATGGAGGGGCTTGACCCTGGAGCATACTCCAGGCTTTAGCCTTGTTGCTCCCTGAATTGATGGAGCAATGTCGATGTGGACTACTACGCAATATCGTCGTTTGGTGCAAGGCAGTGCCTGGTATGACCTGATCGTGATGGTGGCGTTTGTCACGCCGTGGAGTTTTGCGGCATTGCATGGGGTTTTGCTGGGGATAAGTCAGGCGCTGGGTCTGCCCGGCGAGCTGCCGTCGTTCGAACCTGTGCATATGTTGCTGGCAAATTTGTTGGGGTCGATTGTCTGCGTGTGGGCGGTGCTGCGGATTCGTGATCCCCGGGCGATGTATGGTCGATATGACGCGGTGGCCAGATTCCTGTTTTCGACTTGGCAGGCATACGCGCTTATCCATGGCGCGAGTTCGATTCTGATGGCTTTTCTGATGTTTGAACTGGCGTTGGGCATCGCTCAGGTGTTGCCTGTTCGGCAGCCATCGCGAGCAGGCTCACTCCACATTTGATGGGTGTGAACTCGGTCAAATGTAGGAGCGAGCCTGCTCGCGAAATGGCCAGACCCGTCAACCACTAGTGCCCGGCCTGCCAGGGCTGCCCCAACGAAACCGGCGCGAACAACCGAGTACGCAGCGCATCCCGGGACAGCAACACCAACGCCACAATCGTCGCCACATACGGCAGCATCGCCAGCAGACTCGACGGTATCGCCAGCCCCAACCCCTGCGCCACCAGGTGCAGGATGCTGGCGAGTCCGAACAGGTAAGCACCCAGCAGCAAACGCCAGACTCGCCAACTGGCAAACACCACCAGCGCCAAGGCAATCCAGCCACGCCCGGCACTCATGTTTTCTGCCCACATCGGTGTGTAGGCGAGGGAAAGGTACGCCCCGGCCAACCCGGCCATCGCCCCACCAAACAGCACAGCCAATGTACGTACCGCCAATACCGGCAAGCCCATGGCACTGGCCGCGTCCGGGTTTTCCCCGACTGCCTGGATAATCAGACCGACGCGGCTTTTCAGAATCACCCAGGCCACCAGCGCAAACAGTGCGAAAGACAAATACACCAGCAGGTCCTGGGCAAACAGCATTCGCCCGATCAACGGGATTTCACTCAAATAAGGGATTGCCAAGGGTTCGAATCCCGCCAGGGGTTTGCCCACCCACGCTGCGCCTATGAAAGTCGACAGACCCACTCCGAAGATCGTCAACGCCAGGCCGGTCGCGACCTGATTGGCATTGAATACCAGCGCCACTAATGCGAACAGCGACGACAAGAGCATCCCGGCCAGCATCGCCAGCAGCACGCCGAGCCAAAGATTGCCGGTGCTGAATGCGACGATAAAACCGGTCACCGCACCCAACAGCATCATGCCTTCCTGGCCCAGATTGAGGACGCCGCTTTTCTCGCAGATCAGTTCACCCAGTGCCACCAGCAGCAGCGGCGTACCGCAGCGGATCATGGCGTAGAAAATATTGCTCAACAGATCGATATCCATCACAGCGCTCCAGCATGTACGGCGGTGGCGGGTGCGCGGCGTGCCCAACGCAGGTTCAAACGGGGTCGATAGAGAATCAGCACATCACAGGCCAACAGGAAAAACAGCATCATCCCCTGGAACAATTGGGTGATCGCTTGGGGCAGGTTCAGACTCATCTGCGCACTCTCACCGCCGATGTACAGCAACGCCATCAGCAGGCTTGCAAACAGAATGCCGACAGGATTGAGTCGGCCGAGAAACGCCACCGTGATCGCCGCGTAGCCATACCCTGGGGAGACCTGCGGCACCAATTGCCCGATCGGCCCGGTGACTTCGCACACGCCCGCCAACCCCGCCAACCCGCCGCTGATCAACAGCGCGAGCCAGATCAGGCGCTTCTCGCGAAAACCTACAAAACTGGCCGCGCGTTTATCCAGCCCGAGCACCTTGATCTGGAAACCGACAAAACTTTTCTGCAGCAACACCCACACGGTCACCAGCGCGAGGAGGGCGAAATACACCCCCGCGTGCCCCCGGCCATCTTCCATCAACAGCGGCAAGCGGCTGGCGTCGCCGAACATCGCCGATTGCGGGAAATTGAATCCCTCGGGGTCTTTCAGCGGCCCGTGGACGCAGTACAGCAAGAGGTTCAGGGCGATGTAATTGAGCATGATGCTGGTGAGGATTTCATTGGCGTTGAAACGCGTGCGCAACCAGGCGGTCAGCCCGGCCCAGGCTGCACCCGCGAAGGTCCCCGTGAGGAGGACCGCCACTAGCGCCCAGCGGCTTTGCACGCCAATGATATTGACCGCCAATGCACTTCCGGCCAATGCGCCTAACAGCAATTGGCCTTCTGCGCCGATATTCCAGATCCGCGCCTGGTAGGCGACGGCCAAACCCAACGCACACAGCAAGATTGGCAAGGCTTTTACCAGAAGTTCAGAGACACCGTACAAGTCGCTGATTGGTGCGATCAGCAACGTATGCAAGGTCAGCAGCGGGTCATGCCCGAGCGTAAGAAACAGCAGCGAGCCGCAGCCCAGTGTCAGGGCGGCTGCCAGCAACGGCGAGCACCACAACATCAGGCGTGATTGCTGGCCGCGAGGTTCAAGAGAAAGCAGCATGTGTGGCTCCGTTAACGCGTGGCTGATGCGGATGATGGGGGCGCGTCGAACTGGCCGGCCATCCAGCCGCCGACATCGCTCAGGCAGGTATCGACCGCAGGTTTGAGCGTGGATAACCGACCACCGCACAGTGCGCCCAGGCGGTCGCTGATCTGGAACAGTTCGTCGAGGTCTTCGGAGATCACCAGGATCGCCGCGCCAGCGTCGCGCAAGGCAATCAATGCTCGGTGAATGGTCGCGGCGGCACCGACGTCCACACCCCAGGTCGGGTGCGCCGCCACCAGCAACCTGGGTTGCTGAAGGATTTCCCGGCCAAGAATGAATTTCTGCAAATTGCCGCCGGACAGGCTGCGGGCCGGGGCTTGGCTGTTCGGCGCCTTGACCCCGAAGCGGTGGATGATGTCTTCGGCGAGCGCCTGAACCTTGCTGCGCGAAATAAGTCCTTTGCTCACCAACCCTTGTTGGAACGCGGTAAGCAGGGCGTTATCCGCCAGGCTCAGTTCCGGTACGGCACCATGGCCCAGTCGTTCGGCAGGAACAAACGCCAGTCCGAGTTGACGGCGTGCGTCGGGGCGCAGATGCGCGACGGGCTCGTGGCCGAAACTGATTCTGGCGCTTTCGTCGCCGGTCAGTGGTTCTTCACCGCTGAGTAACGCGAGCAACTCATCCTGGCCATTACCGGCCACTCCGGCGATCCCGACAATTTCGCCACTGCGCACTTCAAGCGCGATGTCCTTGAGCGAACAACCGAACGGGTCCGGGTTGTGCCAGGACAATCCGCTGACCTCAAGAAAGACATCCCCCCCGGTCACCTTCGGATAGTCCGTTATCAAGTCCGCCGCTTCGCCGACCATCAACCTCGCCAGTTGCTGATCCGAGCACTCGACCGGTACACAATGCCCGGCTACTCGCCCGGCTCGCAGCACCGTCGCGCTATGACACAACGCGCGAACTTCACCCAATTTGTGGCTGATAAACAAAATGCTGCAGCCCTCGACAGCGAGGCGGCGCAAGGTCACAAACAAGTCATCGGCTTCCTGCGGGGTCAACACCGAAGTCGGTTCGTCGAGAATCAACAGGCGAATGTCCTGCATCAGGCAGCGAATGATTTCGACGCGTTGCCGTTCGCCGATGGACAGGCTGTGGACAAGTCGCTCTGGCTCCAGTGCCATGCCATAGCGTTGCGACACTTCGCGAATTTTCGGTTCAAGCTGTGTCGGCGTGCCCGCTGCCGAGCCCATGGCCAGGGCAATGTTTTGCGCCACGCTCAGGGTTTCGAACAGCGAGAAATGCTGGAACACCATGCCGATCCCCAACTCGCGAGCCTGAGCCGGGTTGCGCAGGTTGACCCGCTGTCCTTGCCAGATCACTTCGCCCGAATCAGCGTGGGTAACGCCGTAGATGATCTTCATCAGCGTGCTCTTGCCTGCGCCGTTTTCGCCGAGCAGGGCATGGATCTCGCCGGGCGCAATGCTCAGGTCGATGGCATCGTTGGCCAGGCAGCCGGGGTAGCGTTTGCTGATTCGACGTAGTTGCAACCGTGGAGTTGGATCAAGGGTAGAGGCAGGATTGGACATGGCAGGCTCGGTGCTGTTGGACTTGTGCCTGTGGATAAAGCAATTTTCTGGCCACTAGGTCAGGAAATTGCTTAAGCCCCGTCCGCCGAGTTGCTCAGTGCGCGGCTTCGCTAGCAGTCGATCTGGATCCAGCACCACTTGAGGGCAGAGCCCTCGGTCAGGCCCCGAATTTGATCGTGGTGTTTTGATTAAAAAATGATCAATCGAATGCAGGCCATACCGTGCGTGGCGCCGGGACCGCCATGAACGGGTTATCCACAGATTGCTCCACAGTATTTGTGCGCAAGCGCAAAGCTCGGGCATAAGCACTGTGTGGCTTTCTTCTAAAGGCGATAAACCACTGTAACTGATTGTTTTTGCGAGATTTTGGTGTTCAGAACAAAAAATTGGATGAAATTTGAACAATGCCCGCAAAGCCGCATGACAGAAGGGTTACAGACGTATGTGCTCAGGTTATCCACAGCCGGGTGCACAGTAGATGTGGGCAAATGTTGAATGGGCGAAAAAACGCCGTGCCCCAAAAGATCGCAGTTCACCGCTGCAACAGAATCCGCCCGCGACTCAGGTCGGCAAGCTGCAATTGCAAGGAGTCGATGCGCGCTTCACCCACCGCCAACCGCAACTCCACGCCATTGGCGGTAAAAGTTTCGTCCACAACCAGTCCACCTGCCTCCGCCACCCGAAGCTTCACCAGGGGCAACTCGGCAAAGGCGCAGGCACAACTGAGCGGTACCCGGCTGATCAGCTCAACCTTCGGTGCCGCTTGCAGGCATTTATTGGCGCCGCCACCGTAGGCTCGGGCAAGGCCACCGGTGCCGAGTTGAATGCCGCCATACCAGCGAATCACCAGCACCACGACCTGGTCGCAATCCTGCGCTTCGATTGCTGCCAGGATCGGTCGACCTGCGGTGCCCCCAGGTTCGCCATCGTCGGTGCTGCGATATTGATCGCCGAGTTTCCACGCCCAGCAATTGTGGGTGGCATTCAAGTCGCTGTGTTGTTCGATGAAAGTCTGGGCTTCAACTGGGCTGGAGATTGGGGCGGCGAATGTGATGAAACGGCTTTTGCGAATTTCTTCGCGGTATTCGCAAAAGTCGCTGAGGGTAAAAGGCATAAGTACTTAAATGGCAGGTGTCAGGCCGCAGCCCTTGAGAATGATTCGGATCAGGTTATTGCCGGCGTCTTCCATGTCTTGCTTGGTCAACCGGGAACGACCTGTGACTCGGCAAATCTGCGTGGAAAAGTCGGCATAGTGCTGGGTGCTGCCCCACAGCAGGAAGATCAAGTGTACCGGATCGACCGAGTCCATCTTGCCAGCGTCGATCCAACTCTGGAACACGCTCGCTCGTCCCTGGAACCAGGCGCGGTAATCCTGGTTGAAATACTCGGTCAGGCACTCGCCGCCACTGATGACCTCCATCGCAAAGATCCGCGATGCCTGCGGCTGTCGACGGGAAAACTCCATCTTCGCGCGAATGTAGCGGCTCAGGGCTTCGGCCGGGTCATCCTCGGCGGTCAGGGTGTTGAAGGTGCTGTCCCACAACTCGATGATGTTGCTCAACACCGCCACGTACAAACCGAGTTTGTTGGTGAAGTAGTAATGCAGGTTTGCTTTGGGCAATCCGGCATTCTGGGCGATGGTGTTCATGCTCGTGCCTTTGTAACCGTGACGGGCGAACTCGTCTTCGGCGGCTTTGATGATGGTCTCTTCGTTCTTCTGACGAATGCGGCTGGCGGGTTTTCCGCCGTGGGCTGGGACTTCAAAGGTCATGGGCACTTCCGAACGGGTGGGTGGGTGCAGCCTGTGCGTTGATAGCGCACCCACCGGTTTCAGACAAGTCCTGAAGCGATAAAACCCTTATACCTGCTCGATCGGTTCGTGACTGTTCGCACGTGTATCGGCTTTCGACTCCGGTAGCAACACGCACATCAGGATTGCGGTCAGACCGCCGCTGGTAATGGCCGAGTCGAAAAGGTTTTGCACCACTTTTGGCAACAAGTGCAGCAAGTTTGGTTGTGCTGCAATGCCCAGGCCGACGCCGAACGAAGTGGCGATGATCAGCATGCTGCGCCGATCCAGTGGCGCCTGGGCGAGGATGCGCACACCGGCCGCCGCGACACTGCCGAACATCACCAGCGTGGCACCGCCGAGTACGGGCTTCGGAATTTGTTGCAACACCGCACCAATCAACGGAAATAGCCCGAGACAAAACAGCAGCACGCCGATGTACAGGCCGACGTAGCGGCTGGCGACGCCGGTCAATTGGATCACGCCATTGTTTTGTGCAAATGTGGTGTTGGGGAACGCGCTGAACGTCGCGGCGATCAGGCAGCTGACGCCGTCGCCCAGCACGCCGCCCTTGAGTCGCTTGATATAGGACGGGCCGCTGATGGGTTGTCGGGCAAGCATGCAGTTGGCGGTGAGGTCGCCGACGGTTTCAATGGTGCTGATCAGGTAAATCAACGCCACCGGCAGGAACGCGCTCCAGTCGAAACTGAAGCCGAACTTGAAGGGCGTCGCAAGGCTGACCAGCGGCAGGTCGGGCAAGGGCTGCGGGACCAGTTTTCCACTGAACCAGGCTGCCAGGCTACCCAGCGCGAGCCCGATGATGATGGCGGACAGGCGAATCCACGGCGTGTTCGAGCGGTTCAGCAAAATAATCGTCAGCAGCACGAACAGGCCCAGGGCCAGATTGCCCGGCGCACCAAAGTCCGGCGCATTGAAGCCTCCCCCCAGGTCGGTAATGCCGACCTTGATCAGGCTGATGCCGATCAGGGTAATGACGATACCGGTCACCAACGGTGTGATCACCCGGCGAAGTTGCCCGATAAAGCGACTGAGCACGATTTGCACCAATGCACCGAAGAAGCACACGCCGAAGATCATCGCCAGAATGTCTTCCGGACTTCCACCTCGTTGCTTGACCAGAAACCCGGCGGACAACACTGCACCCAAAAACGCAAAACTGGTGCCTTGCAGGCAGATCATTCCGGCGCCAATACCAAAAGGCCTACGTGCCTGTATGAAGGTGCCGACCCCGGAGACCATCAGCGCCATGCTGATCAGGTAAGGCAGATGAGCGGTCAAACCCAAGGCTGAGCCGATCACCAGCGGCGGCGTAATGATGCCGACGAAACTGGCGAGGACATGCTGGAGGGCGGCGAGGAGGGCGGCGGCTGGTTTTGGGCGATCGTCGAGGCCGTAGATCAGATCACTTTGGCTTGGAGTTTCTGGCTGCATGGGCATGGGTCTTCTTTTTCGCAAGCGGGACGTTTGTCCATGTATTGCAAAAAGCTGTCCAAGTGCTCAGGTTATTGAATCTTTATTACTTCCAGAGCCTTTGTTTGCTGGGCTTTCGGTGGTTTCTATCGCGTCGCGGCCAGGCTCTCCAGAAAGCTTTCCAGCACCAAATGAGGGCGGCGACCCTTGCGCGTGACCGAGGCGAGGCTCAGGTCATAGAACCGCGCCTTGGGTTTCAGCGCACGCAGGCGACCTTGTTGTACCCAAAGTGCAGCGTAATGGTCCGGCAGATAACCAATGTAACGCCCGGTCAGAATCAGGAACGCCATGCCCTCGCGGTCCGAAGCGCTGGCGGTGCAGTTGAGCGCCTGATAGTGGGCCTGGATGTCCGCCGGCAACCGAAAGGTCGGCGCGATGGCGTCCTGGCTGTTCAGGCGCGAGTCGTCCAGTTGTCTGTCATCAACATAAAACAGCGGATGGCCGACGGCGCAATACAACAGCGAGCGCTCGCTATATAACGGCTGATACTCCAGGCCAGACAGCGCACTGGCCTGGGGCACCACGCCGACATGCAAGCGACCGTCGAGCACGCCTTGTTCAACTTCATTGGGCGCGATCATGCGGATCTGAATCTGTACGTCCGGGCCACGTTCTTTCAGTTGTGCAAGGGCGTGGGTGATGCGCATGTGGGGCAGGGTGACGAGGTTGTCGGTCAGGCCGATCGTCAACTCGCCGCGCAAGTGTTGGTGCAGTCCATTGACCTCGGTGCGGAAACTTTCCAGCGCACTCAATAGCTGCAAGGCCGATTGATAGACCTCGCGGCCTTCTTCAGTCAGGGAGAAGCCGGCCCGTCCACGCTGGCATAGGCGCAAACCGAGTCTCTGCTCCAGATCGCTCATTTGCTGGCTGATCGCTGAGCGACCGATGCCGAGCACTGTCTCGGCCGCGGAGAAACCACCGCACTCGACGACGCTGCGAAAGATCCGCAACAGGCGGATATCAAAGTCGCTGACTTGCGCCAGAGGATCGGGTCGGCGACTGGACATAGTTTAGTGGAGTCCTGACTGAAGGTTACAAAAGTTGGATTTCACAGACTTTATCTCCGTGGCAATTTAGCTGCAACAACGGTTTTTAATCCTTACGCCGCTTATTGCCTTGCGAGGTTTCGCTCATGAACTTGCCCGAAAACGCACCGACTTCTCTGGCCAGCCAGCTCAAGCTCGATGCTCACTGGATGCCGTACACCGCCAACCGCAACTTCCAGCGCGATCCGCGCTTGATCGTTGGTGCTGAAGGCAGCTGGCTGATCGACGACAAGGGGCGCAAGGTTTATGACTCGCTGTCCGGTCTGTGGACCTGCGGCGCCGGGCACACCCGCAAGGAAATCCAGGACGCGGTCGCCAAGCAACTGGGCACCCTCGATTACTCGCCAGGCTTCCAGTACGGCCATCCGCTGTCGTTCCAGCTGGCTGAGAAAATCACCGACCTGACGCCGGGCAATCTGAATCACGTGTTCTTCACCGACTCGGGTTCCGAGTGCGCCGACACCGCCGTGAAAATGGTGCGTGCCTACTGGCGACTGAAAGGCCAGTCGACCAAGACCAAAATGATCGGCCGTGCCCGTGGCTACCACGGTGTGAACATCGCCGGCACGAGCCTCGGCGGCGTGAACGGCAACCGCAAGCTGTTCGGTCAGGCGATGATGGATGTCGACCACTTGCCGCACACTTTGCTGGCAAGCAACGCTTACTCCCGTGGCATGCCGGAGCAGGGTGGTATCGCCCTGGCCGACGAACTACTGAAGCTGATCGAACTGCACGATGCGTCGAACATCGCCGCCGTGTTCGTTGAGCCGCTGGCCGGTTCCGCTGGCGTACTGGTTCCGCCACAGGGTTACCTCAAGCGTCTGCGCGAGATCTGCGATCAGCACAACATACTGCTGGTGTTCGACGAAGTGATCACCGGTTTCGGCCGTACCGGCAACATGTTCGGTGCCGACACCTTTGGCGTGACTCCGGACCTGATGTGCATCGCCAAGCAAGTCACCAACGGCGCGATCCCGATGGGCGCGGTGATTGCCAGCTCCGAGATCTACCAGACCTTCATGAACCAGGCGACGCCTGAGTACGCAGTGGAATTCCCTCACGGTTATACCTACTCCGCACACCCGGTGGCTTGCGCCGCGGGCCTGGCAGCACTCGATCTGCTGCAGAAGGAAAACCTGGTGCAGAGCGTGGCCGAAGTCGCACCGCATTTCGAAAATGCGCTGCATGGCCTGAAGGGCACCAAGAACATCATCGACATCCGCAACTTCGGCCTGGCTGGCGCGATTCAGATCGCCCCTCGTGACGGCGACGCGATCGTGCGTCCGTTCGAAGCCGGCATGGCGCTGTGGAAAGCCGGGTTCTACGTTCGCTTCGGTGGCGACACCCTGCAGTTCGGCCCAACCTTCAACAGCAAGCCGCAGGACCTGGATCGTCTGTTCGACGCGGTCGGCGAAGTGCTGAGCAAGATCGACTGATTTCTCCTTCTATATACCTATAAACAACGGGTGCCCGGTAACGGGTGCCTGTGGACAACTTTTCAGGAGCTTCCATGAGCGTTATTCCGCATTTGATCAATGGCGAACTGGTGACCGAGAACGGTCGCGCAGTGGATGTGTTCAACCCG